>JBLHQQ010000017.1:0-18923 GCA_047625245.1 Candidatus Azotimanducaceae bacterium | reverse complement strand
GGTAAATAAATCGATTGTCGAGTTTCTCCCTCTGCATTCCTTTCTGCTAGCACAGCCACCCCTTTGACATCCTTAGGAGATTCAAACAACAGCAGAATCTTTTGCAATAGGTTCTCTTCAACTCGTGAGTAGAGTTTTACTTTTCGCGTTTCCCGATTACCGTCACGGTCAATCAGTACCATTGACTGTTCTTCATAGACGTAAGGATACTGCTGGTGGGTGTCTTGTACGCGTTGCATCAGCGCGCGACCTGTGGCTTCACCAATCTGCATATCAGCCGCGCATAGTGATGGGCTAAGACCGAGCAGAGCCGATGCAAGCAGAGATAGGAGCCGCCATCTAACCTGCATGTTGGACTTCCAGATTATGAATACTCACTGCGATTTGTTCAGACAAATCTGCAAACAACTGCTGCAGATCGGTGACCATATCGCCATAACGATCACCACTTTGACGATCGACAATTGAAGACACCTGCTCCGTGGTCAGCACCGAGCCGGCAGCGTCACTAATTTGGTAGCGTGCGGCTAGCTGAACGCGGCCATCAGCCCCCTGCTCAAAGGACTCGACACTGACTCGAATCGAATAGTCCGGTGCTGCAAAGGACCGGCTAATCGCTGTGCCAACGTCTGCTGTACCCAGCAACGACGAGAGATTGCGCGTCATGGTTCGGTACAGGTTCTTGCGCAGGCTTTCACCCCACTGCTGGTTATTGTTGAAGGTAATCTGATTACCCTCCTCGCGGCGCGCAATTTGGAAACGCTCCAGATACTGAGGCAATTTCAAATCCAGTATCTGCACACTTTTGTCGCCAAGATCAGCGACGGCAGCCATGGGGATAGGGTCGATCACGTAGTATTTGATAACAGTTGGGGACCCGCCACAGCCGGCCAACAGGAAAAGTCCGAGCAGTAACCCTGGCCATCTACAATTATTCATTTTCATCTCCCGGTGCCGATTCCCGACCAAAAATGATTGACTGGGGCTGACGCTCTAACATTTGCACGAGGGAGCGCAGCGCTCGGGCAGTTTCTTCCAGCTCGCTAGTGACTTGAAGGATGTTGTATTGCAGCGGTGAATTGGGTGTGAGTACGCCATCGATCATGGTTAGTGTGTCATTTAAATTAGTCAGCACCGTGTTTGCTGAAACAATCGTTTCTTCGATATTGGCTGATTCAACGTTGCGCAGAATGTTTTTAAGTGCGCGCATCGAGCCCTGAAGATCGGTCACTGTTTGCTCAGACTCTGCGGTGTTAAGCAGCTCGTTAGCACCGGACAAAATGCCGAGAATGTTCTTACCGATCGCATCAACGTCAACAGTCTCAAGCTTGGAAATAAAGCTTTGTACCGACTCAGTCATGGCTTCAAAGGCACCCGGAATAGTTGGCAACTCGGGATGTAGCGTGGCGTTATCGCCGCCATAGACGGCATCTGTGCCCGGATACATATTCAACTCCACATACAGTTGTCCGGTTAACAAACTACCTGTGGAAAGTCGGGCTCGTAATCCTCTATCAACCAGCGTTTCTAGCATGCCCGCAGCTGAGGAATCGGGCTCGGCGGTACGATCCACAATCCTATCCGGCTCGATCTCAACCAGCACCGGAATCCGGAAGGATGTCTCCTGACTATTAAATTCGAGCCTTACATCGAGCACTTTACCAATTTGAATGCCTTTAAATTCTAACGGTGCACCGGGATTAAGCCCCCTGACTGAACTGTTGAAATACATGACGAATTGCAGCTTACGGGTATAAGCTTCCTCATCAATCACGTCGTGATTGGGATATAACGTAAAGATCAGGTTTTCGATCTCGGCATTCGCCGGCTCGAGGGTTGTCGGCGTCTCAAAGGAGAGGCCACCAAACATCAACGCCTGAAGCGACGCCGTTTTCACCTCGACGCCGTCCGCCCCCATAGAGACATCAAGACCACTCACATTCCAGAAGCGGCTATTGCCTCGGACCAACTGATCATAAGGTGCGTGAATAAAAGCGTGAATGTAAATGCTCTGGGCATCGGAGCCTAGTTCGTAGCCAAGCACTTCGCCGGCTAACAGCCCCTGGTAGTAAATAGGCGAGCCACCCGCCAGTGAACCGAGATCATTGGTCACAAGGGTAATTTGAGTACCAGCGTCATCCCGAGTCACCAGAGGGATTTCTTCTAAGCCGATAAAGTGGTCGTGAGGAGCCCCAGGGCCCGGATCAATCTCGATATAGGAGCCCGACAACAAAGTCCCAATACCTGACACGCCACGCAGACTAAATTGAGGGCGCACCACCCAGAAGCGGGTATTACGACGGAGAAATTGTTCCATGCCCTCATTGAAAGTCACTGTCAGCTCAACATTGTCAAAGCCGTCGGCGAAACGAATTTCATCAACAATGCCAATTTCAACGCTCTTGTACTTGATTGCTGTTTTACCGGCTTGAATACCCTCGGCGGTGTTGAAGGTTATCGTCGCAGTAGGCGCCTGATCAATTAACGTTCGAACGGCTAGCCAGCCCCCCACTAGTGCCGTCACCAGCGGGATAAGCCAGATAATAGACAGCCCTTTTTTTTGACTAACCTGGGGTCGACCGTGTTCACTCACTATAGTTCTAAACGCCTTTAGTTATTTTTGGCTTTATTAGCTGTTTGATACTACTTGTTCATTGTTCTTGTCCGCTGATAGCTATCTACCCGCTGAGGGCTCATTATCATGCAATTGTTCCGGCGGCATACCCTCAGAACTAAGGGTTGTATTGTCCCAAATCAATCGCGGATCAAAACTGTGGGCCGCCAGCATCGTCAAGATGACCGCTGCACCAAAAAAAGTCACACCAATTCCAGGTTCGATGCTGGCCAGCAGCCCAAGGCTCACAAGCCCAGACAACAAGCCTACCAGAAATACATCCACCATCGACCAGGCACCAACAACTTCGGTCACCCGGTAAAGCAAGGTCCTGTCCCTCGGTCGCCAATCAGACTGATTGCCCACAGAATATAACAGAAAGGTGAGGACCGTTAGCTTCATTAATGGCACAACCACAGAGGCAAACAAAACAATAAAGGCCAGCCCAAACAGGCCGGCTTCCATTAAGTGAATCACGCCGCTGACGATCGTATCCGCAGAACCCTTGCCTAGCTTCTTAACGCTCATCACTGGATATAGATTCGCAGGAATCAACATAATTGACGCCGCAATAAGCAGTGCCCAGGTTTTCTGCAAACTGTCGGTAACACGAAAGTGCACTGTTGCACCGCAGCGCTCACATTCAAGTAGATCGGGGTGATGGGGACGAAGCAGCCCGCAGGTGTGACAAGAGATCACTCTTGCATCTTCTTCTCCGCCAGGAAATTCATCTGCGTCAAGCTGCTTCACTCTGCAGCTTGACCATAGCACCTCGGGATCGAAGTTAGACCGCGCCGCCGAGTAGGTTACTAACATCAAAACGAAGCCAAGCATCCCAAGGCCGGGTATAACAGAGGCTAGATCTTGCAATTTCACGGCCGCAATTAACGTGCCCAGCATGAATACTGCCAGCAAGCTCCAGGGCTCACACATTCTCACAATCCGATAAACAGGGCCGTAAAGGGGTGGCAATTTGCCAAATCTGGCGGGGACCAGAAGGTAGATCATGCTAACCACACAGACAAACGGCAATAGGATGCTGGTCAAAAAAACCACAAATCCGAGCTCACCCATACCAAACTGATAGAGCGCCAGACCGCCACTCGCCACTATGCTGGTCGCCTTGATTCCAGCCGTCTGCATGGTGATGAAAGGATAAAAATTGGCAATAATCATAAACACAAACGTGGATAGGTAAAGCGCGAGGCTTCTATCCAGGCTATTGTCGATATGGCGATATAGCTCTGCACCACAGCGGGTGCAATTCGCTTTCGCTCCGACAGGGATCTCGTCCCGATGGAATAACATGTCACATTCGTGACAGGCCACTAAATCAGTCACAGTCTAAGTCCAAGTTTTTATTATTGGCTTTTGCTGAAGCCTACCATAATCTAAGCCTATCGCACCGCCCGAAGCGGCTTTGCGAGGTATAGAGCGAGTCCGATGAGCGCCACCATCAAAAATTCAAAGGCCATCGCCCCATAGGTATAGCTACCGGCAGCACCCTCGACAACCAATAATCCAATCAATCGCCCACCCCCAAGGCCTACATAGACCATTAACATCAGCAGCAAGCTAGAACGTTGCATAGATTCACGCAGCGCGCCCCATAGACCGAAACTGCCAATAGCAATAAATAACCCGCCGTATTGGGCAAAGATTTCAATCTTCGCATCAGCGCCGAGCAGTTCAAGGCCGATCAAGTTAACGGTAGTGTCCGGTGAAACCAATCCTAAAAGCCCGAAACTTATAAACCCCAACCCATTGATCCAAAGCAGTAATACCGACATTGAGTTTCTCCAAGAATAAACGTCCAACAGATTGATTTACCTGGCTATAATGCCACCTTCACAGAAAAAAGACCCGCGACCAAAATGACAGAAGATAATGGCAATATAACGGAGGAACTGTCCACTGACCCAGAAAATGAGACTTTCGTTAACCGCTTTCTGAAGACAGAGTCCGCTAGCGGGATCATTCTGATGTTTGCTGCGGTCTGCGCGATGATCATGGCCAACAGCCCTTTCGGCCATATTTACGACCTGCTCCTCGATACCCCTGTTGAAGTTCGGGTCGGAACATTGACGATCGCTAAACCACTGTTGCTGTGGATAAATGATGGCTTTATGGCCGTGTTCTTCCTTCTGGTAGGACTTGAACTGAAACGGGAAATTCTTGAGGGTGAACTGTCCAGTTTCCGCGCCGCAATGTTACCCGGCCTGGGCGCAATCGGCGGTATGGTGGTACCTGCCGGGGTTTATATCTTTTTCAACTACGAGGATCCTGTGGCCATGCAGGGCTGGGCAATTCCCGCCGCAACTGACATTGCTTTTGCATTAGGGGTGTTGGCGTTGCTCGGCTCTCGGGTGCCGACCTCGTTGAAAATCTTCCTGACCTCCCTCGCAATTTTTGACGATATTGGTGCGATTATCATAATCGCCGCCTTCTACACCGCCAACATCTCTGAAACCGCGTTGATTGTGACAGCACTCTGCATACCCGTTTTATTCGTCATGAATCGCATCAATGTCGAATCAAAGAGCCTCTACGCGGTTGTTGGAGTCGTGATGTGGGTCGCCATGCTTAAATCCGGGGTCCATGCGACACTAACAGGTGTGGTTTTAGCCATGTTTATCCCTATGCGTTCAAAAACCAATCCGGAGTACTCCCCGGTGGAACATATGGAACATGATCTTCACGGTCTTGTCGCATTCTTTATCTTGCCAATATTCGCTTTCTCAAATGCTGGAATTAATCTGCTTGGTGTCAATCTTGAACAAGTTCTCCACCCAGTCCCAATGGGCATTGCGCTCGGCCTAGTGGTCGGTAAACAACTAGGCATCTTCACAATCTGTTGGGCCGCCATAAAATTCAAAATCGCTGATCTACCGAAAGGTATGTCCTGGCTAAGTCTCTATGGCATTAGTACCCTTTGCGGCATTGGTTTCACCATGAGTCTATTTATTGGTTCCCTCGCCTTTGAAGCGACCGGCGACAACCTGCTGGTAGATGAACGATTAGGCATTATCATTGGCTCCCTGGTTTCCGGTGTTATGGGATTTTTGATATTGCGTTTTAGTCTTAAAACAGCTGCCAAAGACTAACGGCTGGTCAACGCCACTTTGATGCGGCTATGATCAATCCAGCTACTAGCGGATTTCGATTGTGGAACAAAAACAAGCGAGCATCTGGGCATCGCCTGGATTTCGTGCCTATATAAACTCCACCGCCTTTACCGGTATGGGTATGGCCATGCAGCAATTGCTGCTGAGCTGGATATTAATCGGCGTCCTGAATCTGGCCGCCGACAGGGTTGGACTCCTGCAGGCGCTGATGGGACTACCCGGTATATTTATCATGCTCTGGGGCGGCGCCAGTGCCGACCGAAGTGATCCCAAAGTAATCCTAATTCGATGTTATGCCCTTGCGCCCTTGTTACCCTTGTTCCTGATTGCCATAGATCAATCTATTTCCCTCTCGATCTGGTCAGTTGCGCTCTGGGGCCTTGGCATGAGCGTGATGATGTCATTCTCTCAACCCGCCCAGCAGGCCATATTAAATCGCGTTGCCGGTAAAAATATTCAACAGGCAGTTTCCGTTGCCACCGCGGCAGGATTTGTAGTCCAGATCACAGGGCTGATGCTGGCAGGACAAATGGAAAACCTTGGCCTTTCGGTTGTACTCTTTATTCAAGGTATCTGCTTTGTATTAGGCGTGTTGGCAGTACGAAAAATTGAAAGCGCTCCGGTCAATCCCAGCCCAAGCAAAGAATCTTCCTGGGTGGTTGTGATGGCCGGATTAAAAGCCATCTACCAGCACAAGGTGATCTACCATGTTCTGGGCATCAACTTTATCTCCAGTATCTTCAACGCCGGTGCTTTTATTACAGTTTTCCCTTTTATTATAAAACGAGTCTATGAAGGAGATGCCCTGGTCCTGGCTGGCATGATGGCGGTGTTTTATGCGGGTGCGACGGTATCAAATTTGTTGATCTATAAAATAATGCCGCTGATGCGACCTGGCCGGCTATTTCTGCTGATGCAACTGACTCGCATGGTGATCCTCTACCTGCTCTGGATTGAACCAGAATGGTGGTTGTTTATAGTCGCGACGATTGCCTGGGGCGTGAATATGGGATTTACCACCACACTTGCTCGTACCATCGTGCAGGAATCCGCAGATAAAGCTTATTTGGGCAGAATCATGTCTGTCTTTACTCTAGGCATGATGGGCAGCGCACCTATCGGCGCCATTGTCCTCGGCAATATCATCGAGATATTTGGTACCTTAAACGCTCTACTACCCGCAATTGGGCTGTCATTTGTACTTTGCATAGGTGGCATTGCATTTACCGGGGTATGGCAGTACGTCTCACCGGTGGCGGATTCAAACGACTAAAAGAGGGGAAATCAGATGAGCCAACCGCCCATAAAAATACCAACGCCAGACAGCGTCAGCGTCGATTGGTTAACGACACAGCTTAACAACCATGGCATCACCGGCACCGTCACCAGCTTTCAACAAAAGAGAATCGGTACCGGACAAATCGGTATGTGTTTTCGCTATGACCTGAACTACGAAGGGGCGAGCACTGATGCCCCCCTGAGTTTGATTGGCAAGTTTCCCTCGGACGACCCATCAAGTCGCGCAACCGGGGTGCAACTCAAAAACTACCTAAAAGAGGTTTCTTTCTACCAGTCAATGCAGAGCAAGCTCAGTATCAATACGCCCCGCTGCTATTACGCGGAAATTGTCGGCGATGGCCCAGAGTTTATGTGTTTACTGGAGGATCTTGCGCCTGGAGAGCAGGGGGATCAACTCCTCGGCTGTGATGCAGCAACAGCAGAAGCTGCCATTACCCAGCTTGTTGGATTACACGGACCCAGTTGGTGCGATTCCACACTACCAGCCCTTGAATGGCTCGGCGTGCCGGATCCGGAGGCTGCACAAATGGTGTCGGGCTTATATCAGATGGTGCTACCCGGGTTTCTGGAGCGATATGGTCACCGCCTGGGTCAAGAGCAGCAAGACATCATTACGGCTTATGGAACTTCTATCAACATTTCACCGAAGGCCCTAACTGAACCGTTTAGTTTGATTCACATCGACTACCGCCTCGACAACCTCTTGATCGACAAGACCCAACAACCACCCCGCATTACTGCCGTTGATTGGCAAAGTATTACGCTCGGTAATCCCATGACGGATGTTGCCTACTTTATTGGCGCCGGTATGCTGCCGAAGGATCGAAGGCCCGTGGAGCAAGATCTGGTGAAACGATACTACGAGGCACTGGTCGCCTACGGCATTAAGGATTATGAGTTTGATGAATGCTGGCAAAACTATCGCCGGGCAACATTCGCCGGCTTCCCTGTGACCGTCGTGGCTTCCATGCTGGTGCAGCAAACGGAACGGGGAGACGAGATGTTTAGCGTCATGGCTGATCGCCACAGCCGTCATGCCCTGGACTTGAATGGCGAGGAATTTCTCTAGCCAATCGGGTTATACTCGCAGCTAGCCAAAAGAAGCGACTCCATGACGAAAGACACAGGGCCACAAATACCCTCAACCGCCCTTGCAGTGATGCCGATTTTAGCTCTCGTGCTGATGCTGGGTGGCTCTATCTATATGTTTGGCGACGACACCACCACGGGGCCAGGCCAGATTGCATTGATCATCGCCGGTGTGTTGGCCGGGATGGTCGGAGTTCTCAGTGGTCACACTTGGAGCGATCTCGAGATTGGCGCAGCCAAATCGATCCAAAGAGCCCTACCCGCCATATTCATTCTGCTGATGGTCGGAACGCTAATCGGCTTGTGGATGCTTGCCGGTACGATCCCCTACATTATTTATTACGGTCTACAGCTCTTAATACCTGAGATTTTTTATATTGCCACGGTAGTACTCAGCGCAATTGTGGCGATCTCCATCGGCAGTTCCTGGACCACCGCCGGTACAGTCGGGTTGTCGTTAATCGGTATTGCTGCTGCCTCCGGACTCTCGGTTGAAATCACCGCCGGTGCGGTCATCTCTGGCGCCTACTTTGGCGATAAGCTCTCCCCTCTATCTGACACCACAAACCTAGCGGCAGCAGTCACTGCAACCGAGCTTTTTGAACATATTCGATTTCTTTTGTGGACCACAATACCGGCGATCCTTATTGCACTAGTGGTCTTTGGCTATTTTTCAATTACCGCTGCGGCCAATATTGACGAGTCTCGCATTCAGAATATCTCCGATGCCATTGCAGCTAACTACAATCTAAGCCCGTTATTGATCTTACCGTTGATAGTGACCCTGGGACTGGCCGCTTTTCGCAAACCCGCTTTCACGTCTTTAATGATTGGCGCCGCCACAGCGGCACTAGTCGCTCTTGTGACCCAACCTGAACTGGTGACTCAAAATAGTGGTGCGCTTGAAACGACCTGGCGGGTCGCCGCCAACGGCTTTTCCGCCGACACAGGCAACACGGTTTTGGATGATTTGCTGTCACGCGGGGGCATGGAAAGTATGCTGAATACTGTCTGGCTCATTATCGCCGCGATGTTCTTTGGCGGGATGATGGATAAATCAGGTTCGCTGGCGGTGTTGGTTCGTTATCTACTGTTAGGTGTCACAACTAGCAGCGCGCTGATACGAAGAGCAGGCATGACATCCCTTGCTGCAAACCTGATCACCAGTGATCAATATTTGGCAATCGCGCTACCTTCCCGAATGTACGCTGATAAGTTTCAGGACATGAATCTAAAATCCAAAAACCTGTCTCGAGCGCTGGAAGACTATGGCACGGTCACCTCAGTGCTTGTTCCCTGGAACACCTGCGGCGCTTTTATGGCTGCAACACTGGGCGTTGCAACCCAGGACTACCTGCTTTTTTGTATATTCAATCTGGCTAGCCCAATCATCTCCTACCTCTATGCTGTGTTCAATTTTAAGGTGGAATACATACCCGGCAAGTCTGAGGTTGATGAGTCTGAGGCTGTTGAACTAGCCTGATGTCTGAAGTACCTAAGCTCACACAGGGCCCTGTTAGCAGCAGCCTGATCAATTTAACGATTCCAATGATATTGGGAATATCATCTTCGCTGGTGGCGGCAATCTTTGAGACTTATTTGATTGGGCTGATCGGCACTAACGAGCTGGCAGCTTACAGTTTTACCTTCCCCGTCATCGGCGCACTTCAATCTATCTCCCTGGGCTTATCCATTGGACTATCTTCGGTACTCGCCCGCTCAATTGGCGGCGGTAATCAAACGGAAATAAAACGCCTGGCAACAGACGGGCTGCTCCTAATGACCGTCGTGATGATCACTGTGTCAATCGTCGGCGCCTTGACCATCAAACCCTTATTCAACCTTCTGGGTGCCGGACCGGAAACCAGCCCGATCATCTATGAGTACATGGGTATCTGGTACCTCGGTTTGTTGTTTTTTACGCTACCCCAGATGGGTGCTAACGCTCTGCGAGCAAAAGGTGATGCCCGCCTTTCAGGTATTCTTATGGTGGGAGGCGCCATCATGCAGATGATTCTGGACCCCATCCTTATCTTGGGTCTGGGCGGGTTTCCTCAGCTAGGTGTGGCGGGCGCAGCCTGGGCCATGTTGATTTCCAGAGTCATTCTCTGCGCGCTAACGTTTTATATCCTCATCTATAGGGAGGATCTGATTGAACTCAGCAAACCGGTGTTGTCGGTATGCATAAAGTCCTGGAAGCGAATTTTCGCCGTCGGCATTCCGGCTACTGCAACCAATCTGATTGGCCCAGTATCAACAGCCATCATCATCAGTTTACTCGCCGGTTACGGTAAAGAAGCTGTTGCAGGTTTTGGTATCGCCTCCCGCCTAGAGGCGCTATCGGTGATACCACTGTTTGCATTATCCGCGAGTATCGGTCCATTTGTTGGACAAAACTGGGGAGCAGATCGCCGCGATAGAGCCAACGACGCCATGAAACTCACATTTACCTGGGCGATGCTCTGGGGCTTCGCGATTAGCGCTATCTTTTTCTTCGCCCATGAGCCCATCGGACGGCTGTTTGATGACAACCCGGAGGTGACGGCTTACACCAGCTTTTATTTGATGATCGTGCCCTTTAGTTATGGCGCCTGGGGTGTACTCATGATGGCCAGCGCCACCTTTAATTCGTTAGGTAAGCCGTTGTTTTCTACCACCATGTCTCTGGTGCGGATGTTTGCCTTGTATGTGCCACTGGCATTTATCGGCCAACACTACTGGGGGGCTTACGGAATCTTCGGCGCGGCGGCAGCGTCCAATATCATCATGGGATTGTTGGGCTTTCTATGGAATAGGCGCGTTTATGGTCCGATGATTGACGACCTCAGCAAACAAATTAACTAGCTGGCTGTTGTTACCTGATTGATTTCTTGAATACGCACATCGTGCTTTTTCAGATTGAGTAATAACAAAATCCCTGCTCCCAGAAATCCAAACGCACCCATAATCAAAAATGCTTCTCCCTCGGCCAGACTTGCCTCAATCGTTCCATAAATCTGTGCTCCAAGAGAGCGGCCGAGATTAGCCCACGCCATATAGATGGCGAACTGGGTGGCGCTCACTTTGTTCCAACAGATAGACATATGCACCGCGATAAAAGAGATGAAGATAGCCTGATTGATCATCGCTTCTGACGCTGCAACACCGAGAGTGAAGGCAGGAATCGTCCAGAGAACAACATTGCTACCCGCAACGAGGAAGATGATGCCGTAGGCAACCAGAGCAATCAACAACATCTGTTTGGCGCCAAACTTATCGATAACCGGCCCAAGTAATAAACCTAAGACCGCCGCAATCAATGAGAAGGTCGACGTCCAATAGGAAAAAATTGTGGCTTCATATCCAAGGTCTTGGGTCACAATCACAGGCGCGCTCACCAACCAGAAACCTGCTGCAATTCTCCAGCAACCGGTTACTACAATCATGATCAGGCTCGCCTTCAGAAAGAACACCAGCCGCAAATTATTCGCTATGCTAGACCAATTGTCCGCTTGCAATGATACTGAACGAGGTAGCGCTGCACCGGTGGTCCAGGGTAACAACCTCTCTCCTTTGCGCTCCCTAACGACAACCCCCCAGATGAAGATCAGCAGCAAACCAAAGGTTTGAAACAGACCTGCGCCTAGTAAGCCAAACTCCACCAGAGCCAGCGCAGATAAGGCGCCAGATGCGGCATAACCCGCTACCTGACCAAATGCCATAAAAGAATTTGCCCGGCCCCGCTCATTCTCGGGTAGTACATCAATCGCCATACCATCTACCGCGACGTCCTGTACCGCAGCGAAACAATTCACAGCGAAGGCGGCCCCGGTTAACAGGGCGATCTGATTAACTGGATCCGGCACCATCGAGAGCACTACCATCGCAACCAACAACCCAATTTGAGAGCTTACAATCCAGGGACGTCGACGACCCATCGCCAGAAAAGAAAATCGATCCATGATAGGCCCGGCAACGAGCTTAAAGGCCCAGGGCAAACCCGAGATGGCAATGAAGGAGGCGATTTCACCGGCAGCGACACCCTGTTCTGATAACCAAGCAGGCAGAGCAATACTCATAAGCCCGATGGGCAAACCTTGAGCAATATAATAGATAGCGAAGGAGGCAAACCGCAGAACGCGGCTCTCAGCAAGAAACCAATTCATTATTCGAGGTGTTTTGATTAGTATCAAAGCAGGTTATCAGATTACTTATAAGGGTGAGCTATGTTAAACGAAAAATTTCTTAGTACAGCGGAGGCTGAAGGCGTTGATCCTAAAGCGCTAAAAGATCTTCTTATCCGGGCCAGAAAAGAAGTGGATGAAGGTTTGCTCCCCAGTGCCCAGGTTGCCCTCGCTCGAAACGGCAAAGTTGTCGCATTCGAAACCTTTGGCGATGCCACCAATGACTCGCTCTATTGTATTTTTTCCGCCACCAAAGCCATCACTTCGGCGGCAGCCTGGTTACTCATTCAGGAAGGCAAACTCGATATTAGCCAAAAGGTTGCAGACCTTATCCCGGAGTTTGGCGCCAACTGCAAACAAGACATCACCATCGACCAATTGTTTACCCACACGGCTGGATTTCCCAGCGCCCCTTTTAGACCGATACTTTGGAATGACAAACCAGCAAGGCTGAAACGCTACGGCGATTGGCGGCTCAATTGGGAACCCGGTTCCAAATTTGAATACCATCCAACCTCTTCTATGTGGATCGTTGCGGAATTGATTGAGCAGATCTCTGGCCAGACTTTTCAGAGTTTTATTCGACAAAGAATTGCTGAACCTCTGGGCTTAGATGATATGTGGGTCGGAATCCCCGAATCAGAAGACCATCGCATTGCCACGATTAGCCACTGTGGTGACCCTATGACTGATGACGATTATAAAAAGTTAGGTTTGCCAGTACCAGCCGCCACCGAGGTAAACGAAGACGTCCTCAATACCTTTAACACCAGAGATATCCGCGCCGTAGGAGTACCAGGTGGCGGCGGTATCATGAGTGCAGCAGATATCGCCCTCTTTTACCAAAGCCTCATCAACGGAGGCAAATCTGCCGAAGGCGAAACCCTTTGGACAACCGACACGCTTAACTTTGCCTTAGAAGTTCGAACCGGCGGTTTTAAAGATCAAATGACCAACGTCCCTGTCAACAGAGCGCTAGGTATGGTGGTCGCTGGAGATAAATATCGTAATCATCGCGGCTTTGGCCACACTAACTCTGCCTCTGCATTCGGTCACGCCGGTGCTGGTGGGCAAATTGGTTGGGGCGATCCAGAAACGGGTATTAGCGTCGGGTATTGCACCAACGGACATGATCGCCATGCAATTCGTCAGGCCAGACGCTCTGTCTCGATTTCAAATAAGGCCGCGGTGTGTGGCGGCTGAGCAGACATAACAAACGCTGAATCCCTGCAAGAACGCCATCAAAAATTCTCCGCCGCGGTCCACATTCAGGCCGCGGGGGTCTTGCACAGCGAAACCCAGCCCCAATACCATTAATTTTTAACTCGAATCTCGATCAGCTGTTGATGACACTTATCAGCGCGCCATTTCTGCAGGCTATCGTGGACACCTGGCACCGTAAGACCCTCTAAATTTTATTGGCTGACACAGTCTCCGAAGCTCCGAGGCCGATCGTGAGCAAGAAGACAGCCAACCTTAGATGTGTGCTATACAGAAAAGCCCTGATCTCAACAAATTAGGCACAAGTGATGAGAATCATTAAATGGACAACCCTAGTACTTGGATTGACCATAGTCTGGGGAGCATTTGTTGTTGCCAGCACGCTCAATGGTTGGTTTCGTCCGCCGATTGCACCTGTAGGCGACCCAGATGCCTTTATGAAGTCCGCTATTGCCTTTCTTCAAAAAAGTGAGTCCGCCAACATCGCTTTTGTACTCATTGAAGATGGCCAGACTCATGGTACGTATTTCTCGGCAGGTCTCAATCAGGAGACCTTGTTCCCTGTCGCCTCTATGAGTAAATGGTTCACCGCATACGGCGTTATGGCCTTAGTCGAATCGGCGAAAATTGATCTAGATGCACCAGTCGAGAACTACCTCTCTCGTTGGCAGCTACCAGGCAGCGAGTTCAACAACGACCTTGTCACGACCCGACTCTTACTGAGCCATCGGGCTGGGTTATCAGATGGTTTAGGGTTCGCTGACTATACAGCAGATGAACAAATGCCAAGCCTGGAAGAATCCCTTGCGAACCCACGCGCCTCCTCGGGTGCACAGGTTGTGATCGGACTTAGTCGACAGCCCGGTACAGAATGGGACTACTCAGGAGGCAGCTATCTGTTACTAGAACTTATTATCGAAGAAGTTTCCGGCCAGCCATTTACAGACTACATTCAACAAACAATCTTTGATCCGTTAGAAATGTCTCGATCCACCTACGACTACCTCGGCGATCAACAAAATACTGCGCAATCTTTAACCATCGAAGCTCAAGCTGTACCCTTCTATCGATACGCCGCTGCTAGTGCTACAGGTTTAGCCACCACCGCCCGAGATCTTACCGCCTTTCTACAGGCGCAAATTTCAGCAGGACCCAATAGTGCACCGCTGCCTTCCAATCGACTGGAACAAATGCGCGCACCGCAAGCCTCGCTATTTGGAGTTCCGATCTGGGGGCTCGGCACAATACTGTATGCTGAAAACGAAACCGCTGAATTTGTCTTTGGCCATAGTGGTCAAAATGAACCAGCGATCAATTCTGAGGCACGAATCAATCCGAGCAATGGTAACGGTATCATCGTATTAGTTAACGGTGCCCCTTCTCTTGCAACTCGCCTCGGCAATCTTTGGACAATATGGCAGACTGGCCGGCCGGATTTCCTGAGCCTCGGAGCTGAGTTTCAAAGAGCGATGCCCTGGTTTGGAACCGGGGTATTGTTGATTCTTTTAGCGGCCATTTTTGGCTTCTGGCGTTCGAAGCCCTAGCCTTTACGATCTTGCAAATCTGGCAGCAGTAACTCGGAGAATTTGATCAGAAAGCTTTTGATCTGTTGTGTTCCTGGCCAAATTGATCGCGCCTGTCAGCGTAGCCAGAAAATCGATGGCACGATCCACATTCTCCGCTTTGTGCTCTGCTATTTCCTGCACCGTTCGCTCAATCGCCTCTGAGTAGCTTGCTTTAAGGCTTACCGACGCCAGGTCCATGTATGAAGCCAGCGCTGCAATAGCACAGCCTTGCGCAGGATTGTCTCGATGTTGTTGACTCAAATAACTGCGAGCGAGTTGCGCCAATCGGCGGTCAAAATTTTTGGCGCTATCAGCGTCAGCAAACCACTGGTGCTGACTACCTTCAAGTGCGTGGTTGAAGGCAGCAACGGTCAACTCTTCCTTATCGGAGAAGTGCCCATAGAAACCGCCATGAGTTAATCCTGCATCAGCGCTAACGGCAGATATTCCGACATTTTTTGGTCCGCCCAGGCGTAGTCGCCTGCTCGCCGCATCGAGTATTTTCTTCCGGGACTGGGATTTTTGTTGCTGACGAGCATTAGCTGAGCTGACCATTAACTGCTAATCCTCTCTAGAGGCGGCAGGCCAAGAGCAGCACGATAGGTATTGTGGTAATGGTGCAAAGCAGGTTCATTACGGCCGAAGGTGAGAAACTCCTGAGCACCAGAAGTTGCACCCTTGTGACTCGTCGCAGCGACCGCATAATCTTCGTCCCGAATGATTTCCGCAAAACCTTGCATACGATTTTCGACTTCCAAGTAGCGTTCTTTTTGAGCAGGATCCATCTCCATTTGCTTAATCAATGGATGCAGGTAAAACGAGATTTGTGAGTGACTATTGTGAGGGTCTTCAAAGTCTGGATATACCCGCACCAGAGTGGGACCACCCCCGCCTAGAATGAGTTGTATATTGGGGAAGATATAATAAACGGGGATGGCCGCCTCTAGGATCTGCCACTCCTGTTGCGGAAGTTCTCGCAACTTATCAATACTACGCAGACAAAGATTCATTCGATGGTTACGCTTATAAGTGTCGTACATTTGCACATTACCGTAAAGGTTCTCGGCCAGTGTGTTCTTGTGCAGAACCTCAAAGTGATAAGTCTCACCAAAAGTATCAATGGCAAGCTTCCAATTCATGGCGTGGTCGTATTGTGTGGCATATTGATGACCAAACTCCTCTAAGTTCCAGGCCTCAAATTCCGGCGCAAGGTCTCCCAACATTTCATCAATGGCAAGCTTGCCATCCGTTTGTGGGTGCACAAACAGCAATCCATATTTTTCTTCCGCTGGCAGGGCCACCAGCCCATGGCAACTCTTATCGACGGGGCCGAAGTGTTCTTCTTTGGGCACGGCAACCAGATCACCTTTTGCGCTATAGGACCAGGCATGGAAAGGACAGGTGAATACCGTTCGCCGGCCTCGTTCTTCAGTCTCGACAATCGTGCCGCGGTGCCGACAAACATTTAGAAAGGCGTGAAAGATACCATCGTTATCTCGGGTGCAAAGAATGGGTTTACCAAGATCATTACTCGTAAAGAAACTACCTTTCTGAGCAAGATCGCCTGACATCCCCAGTACTTGAGTATGATTTAAAAAGAACTCGCGCCATTCATCGGCGGCGATTTTGGGATCGGTGTAGCCGCTCACAGGATTGCGAACCTGCCCTCCGGCATCCACATTGGTGCCATTATCTAAATGGCTCATTAGTCCTTTGATGACACGAATCTGCTCTTGCTTTTGCATGGCCCACAGCTCTCATATGACACTCATCATATCAAAACATATCTCTTGCCAAGTTAAAAGCAGCCATAAGCAATCTCAGATGAACCGGTAGTGTTCATGTTAAGTAGGCAGAGAAAGAAGCAACCTTTTGGTGCCAAACTGAATCTGCTAGAAATTTACCAGGCCAATCACCAATTACGTGAAATTTATATCAACATCATTGTCTCGATGAAATCGCCAATTGCCAAGCAGCAGCGTGCCTGGATCAAGAGATCGCCGACAACTAGCAACTGGGGTCGAGTTAAGTGACGCGCTAGCCGTATTAGCAAAGCATCGGTAAGCCTCACTATCAGTCATGAATGCTCCAACTCAGGATCTTCGGTCACTGGCCCATAGGTTTGCTCAATTAGACGGATCGCCATTCGGTCTAGCAAGTTTGGCTTTTGCTTAAAGGTGCGGTTGGCGATTCGAGTCATCAGCTTTTGAATGGCTTCTCTGTACCAGTGACTTTTCCAGGGAAGCAGGCTCACCTTATCCTGCCAACACCTGTTCAGACATTCCTGCCGGCGGCTCTGCCAACTTCACGACGCGTCCCGGAAAACCCTTGAAATGAGGTATGCCCTGCTCATAGTCTAGAAATTCCGGCGTGTCGGGACAGAGCACAGCGTCACTACTAATGAAGGCGCCAGCCAGCTTGGCAGTGCCCCGCATTTCTGGATACCACCAGCCGTGCGGGACTCGAATGTGACCCTCTTTCATAGATTCTTGGATAGACACCTTGGCAGACACTTCGCCTGTTTTTGTTTCTAACTTAACCCAGTCGCCATCAGCGATTGCTTGTTTAGTTGCATCGATGGGATGCATGAATAATTTAGGTGTTGGGGATCGCTTGCGAAGAACTTCCACTTGCCGTTGTCCGGTTTGAAAAAAGGCATCCTCGCGCACGCCTGTAAAAACATAATAGGGATACTCTTCACTAACAGCTGGCCCCTCTCGGTAGTACGGAACAGGATCAAAACCAAGTGCTTCTAAGATGCTAGATTTCAGTTCAACCTTGCCCGACGGTGTACCAAAGCCTTTGGTTCGATACTTACGAAATTCTGGAGGCTGCATATACATGTAGTTTTCTGCCGAGAACTCAGCAAATGATTTACCCGTCGGTGACAACCGGTAGTCCAAAATATCTTCGACGGTCTCCCAGGGAAAGAGTTCGTTAAAACCAAACCGATGCGCCAAATCCCGCCAAAACTGAAACGTGCTCGATGCTTCGGGCGGTGCTTCAACCGCCTTTTGAGATATCGTCAATCCCAACCTCCAGCTCCAGGTGTCGGAAACATGATTACGTTCGCTAAAAGCGTCACCTGGCAGAACGTAGTCTGCGAGCATGGCGGTTGGTGTCATAAATAATTCATGTGCAACAATCAGTTCCTGATTCATCATGCCTTTTAGAATCTGATGCTGATTTGGATAGCTCATAAGAGCATTGTTACCCAGCACAAAAAATGCCTTAACAGGATATGGCTGCTCTGTTGCCATAGCTCGAAAGGTGGCGCTTGGGTTTGCCATGTAGCAACCCATCACGATATCCGCGTAACGTTTTCCATAAACTCTCTCCGTCGCGTCGGACAACATATCTTGCGCACGATACGTATAAGCTGGATGGATATCAGACCCAAGCTGCTTGTCGCGTTGCTCCTGACTCAGCATGTGATGGTTGCCAAGATCCGATTCTGGGATGTAGTTTGGATCAAAACCACCAAATATTTCGCCGCCCGGTATATCTAGATTGCCAGTGATTGAGCGCAAAATGCTGTGCAGCCGAATCGCTGAGGTCGATGATATTTGCATATCAGTAATGGGTGTCCAGGGGATCACGGCGCATTCTGCTTTCGCGTACATCCGGGCAGCCTCTGCGATCAGCTCGGGCTCAACGCCGGTGATCTCTGCAACACGCTCAAGAGGATATTCATTGACCCGTTGCACCAGCTCATCAAAACCCGTGGTGTACTCTGCGACGAACTCTTTGTCATAAAGCTCTTCATTGATGATGACATTTAGCCAACCTAAACACATTGCCGCATCGGTACCCGAGCGAAGCCGCAAATGTAGGTCTGACACTTCTG
>JBLHQQ010000016.1:0-19042 GCA_047625245.1 Candidatus Azotimanducaceae bacterium | reverse complement strand
GTATCAGTACTTAGTGGGGGCGAGAAAGCTCGCTGATGTTTTTGATCATTCGCATAAACCGGCCTAACTATCTCATTCTGGATGAACCGACAAATCATATCGATATTCAGGGTAAGGAAGAACTCGAAGCACAAATTATAGAAAGTGAGGCAACCGTGGTGATTGAGAGTGGCAAACTGATCGAATTAAATGATCCGTCGAGTTTTTATCATCAGGCGCTTCAGCGGAATCCACATTCACCAGCAGCACCATCACCAGCAGCACCATCATCAGACAATAACAATAAGCTCAATGAAGCACACTCTGGTGAGGACCTCCTTGCAAGGCTGGTAGAACTAGAGGATAAGCTTGCTGCAGACCTTGAGCGGAAACCTAAATTTCAGAAACCTCGCTTGCAGGAATCCTGGCGCGTTGAGATCGATGATCTGCAGCAACGCTTAGACTAGCCTGCAAGATCGCTTTCGAGTGCATGCAATATAGAACAACTTTCGGCGGACACATCGCCACCACAACACGCATCTGTAATTTGTTGTAGAGCGGATTGCATGCGGAACAGTTCGTCAATTTTTGCCTGGATCACAGTTAACTTTTCTTCTGCGAGTGTCTTTACCTCGCCACAGGTTGAGTCTGCCTTTTCCACCTTCAAACTCAGCAGCTCACCAATTTCTTTGAGCGAAAAGCCCATTCGTTTTGCTCGCAGAATAAAACTGACCTGATCGACCGACGCCTGATTGTAAATTCGGTAGCCGGAAGGGCTTCGGCGGGGAGCAGCCAATAGCCCTTTGGATTCGTAGAAACGAAGTGTTTCATTATTAGTTTGAGTCAGTTCAGCCAACTCGCCAATTCGCAGCGCCGCCATATTCGTATACCCTTTCACTGATTGGAACTAATTAATGCTGCCAAGTGTAAACCCTATAGTAAACTATAAGGTCAAGAAAAAGAGCAACCTCCCTTTTATCTCCACTAAATCTCAAGTTCTAATGCTTCCACCAACGGTCTGCTGTGCCTATCATCACGGCTTCGAAAGGGATTAAGTGAGCCAATTATTAACCACCAACTAAAGATCGCCGTTATCAGCGGCGGCCAATCTGCGGAGGCAGGCGTATCACGGGTGTCCGCAGCGGGTGTCACCAAAGCTCTTTTAGCCAACTACCCCGAGACTCAAAATTTTGAGTTGGATTTCAACCTCACTAAAGCTCTACTCGATTATGCGCCTGATGTTACGTTTCCAGTGCTGCATGGGCCGCCAGGTGAAGACGGAACCCTTCAAGGCTATTTAGAGATATTAGGACTCAAGTACGTCGGTAGTGGTGTACATGCCAGCGCGGTAGCAATGGATAAAGTTATCGCCAAACAAGTTTTCGCAGCTGCCGGGCTCCCCCTCGCCAAACAAGTGGTGGTTGGAAGTCATCAGAACATCGCTCAATGCATCGAGTTGATCAGCCCCATCGGTAATTCCGTTGTCGTTAAACCGGCGACTCAAGGCAGCGCTCTTGGCGTGACCCGGGTCGATAATGAAAATGAGTTAGCGAGCGCTCTTGCCTTGGCCTTCGAATACGACCCCAAGCTTCTCATTGAAGAACGGATATTTGGTAAAGAGATCACGGTCGGTGTTCTAGAAACAAAGGATGGAGCCGTCCCTCTCCCCGTCATCGAGATCGTGACCGATGAAAATACCTGGTACGATTTTGATCATCGCTATACCGAAGGGCTTAGCGATCATGTTGTGCCGGCAGACCTGAGCGAAACTCAGACTCGACGACTTCAAAAAATAGCGCTTGCCGCGCACATTGCTCTTGGCTGTCGCGATCTATCTAGAGCAGACTTTGTCGTTCCGACCGAACACCAAGAAATCCTCTTGGAGGTCAATACGCTACCCGGCATGACACCGACAAGCCTCTACCCCGATGCTGCAAGAGTGATGGGACACAGCTTCGAACAACTGGTCAGTATTCTGGTGGAGCAAGCAGCGAACCGCTGATCAGTTCGCTGCAATCACTACCCCCCAAAATGACCCGCTAGTAGTCGTAACCACGCTCATTGTGTTGATTAATGTCTAGACCCTCGGTCTCTTCATCGTCTGTCACTCTGAGGCCCACAACTACATCGATAATTTTAAGAATTACATAGGTCACAATTGCCGTGTAGGCACCAACCGCAAGGACGCCAATCAACTGAACTTGGAGTTGCGAGCTCATCGTCATACCCTCGTTATAACCTTGGCCGCTGAAGACACCCAGATTCGCACTAGCGAAAACCGCCACCAGAACCGTGCCGAGAATACCTCCGATTCCGTGAACAGGAAATACATCCAGGGAATCATCGATCTGCAGCCGCAGCTTGATAAAGTTGGTCGCATTAAAACAAACGAACCCTGCCGCCATGCCGATCACCATGCCCCCTGCAGGTCCTACAAACCCTGACGCGGGAGTAATCGTACCGAGACCTGCCACCATACCAGTGACGGCACCTAGGGCACTCGGTTTGCCATATTTGACCCACTCGCAAAGCATCCAAACGAATGCGCCTGCAGAAGCTGAAAGATGTGTTGCTAAAATTGCCATGCCAGCATCACCGTTGGCGGCCAGCGCACTACCACCATTAAACCCAAACCATCCTACCCAGAGCATGGCGGCTCCCGTGACGGTCATCGTCAAGTTATGGGGCGGCAGTGGAGAGTGTGGAAAACCTTTGCGACTGCCCATTACAAGGGCACACACCAGCGCGGCAACACCGGCAGTGACATGAACCACAGTACCGCCAGCGAAGTCGAGAATCCCCATTTGACCGAGCCATCCGCCACCCCAAACCCAGTGAGTGACAGGAGCGTAGACCATCACCAGCCAAACTCCTGAGAAGATCAACATCGCTGAAAATCTCATGCGTTCTGCGAAGGCACCCACGATCAAAGCGGGTGTAATAATGGCGAAGGTCAACTGGAACATGACAAAAACGCTCTCGGGAATGGACCCGGACATCGACCCTTCGAGGACGTCTCCTAAAAACAGATTACTCATGCCGCCGATCCAATCATTTCCCTCGGAAAATGCCAGCGAGTAGACACCCACAAGCCACAGAAGCGACACGACGCAAGTGATTGAAAAGCACTGCATCAAAACACTCAAGACGTTTTTGGTTCGTACTAAACCGCCGTAAAACAATGCCAAACCTGGCAGCGTCATAAACAGAACCAGTGCCGTGGACGCCATTATCCAGGCAGTATCTCCTGAATTCAGCTCGTCTGCTGCAGCTAAATCGCCCCAAAATAGCAAAAGTAACGGCATCAGCCTCACGATGACATTGTGTCTCATGCAAGTCCCCTTATTGGATTTTTCCGCCGGCTTTTTGCCGAACTCTTAGTTGGTTTATGTTAAGTACCGGAGTGTAACGATTACATCAGCGAGCCACAATAATTCGTCACGCACCACAATGGGTCGCGCACGCCACACTTATGCCGGACGTAACTATTGGCGAGCCAAGTTAGAACAAACAATTACTAGCCAGTCGTAAACACTTGCGTTAAAACAGTAGCCTGGCTAATCGATATTGAGTCAGCGCTTAACGTCGCACCCGTTGCGATCTCAAAGATCTAATCAAAAAGCAGTAGGAGTTATTTACCGCATGAGAAGACAGAAAAGAGACAAGAGCGACCGCGCATTCACTCGCGGCTATCAGATCGGAGTACATGGAAAATCTAAAGAGCTATGCCCTTTCCATTCACTCGACAGCAGGCAAGCCTGGCTGAGTGGCTGGAGAACGGGGCGAGGTGACAACTGGGACGGTTTGGTTGGCACGGCTGGTGTGGCACAGAGTGCGCACCTCTAACTTAACATCATTGTTAGTCTATTATAAAAAGCCCCGTTGATCGGGGCTTTTTTATCTACCAGCAATAGCCAGGGCGGCAGATTCGACCAGATCTGGGCCGGAATAAATAAACCCGGTGTAGAGCTGAACAAGATCGGCTCCCAGTCGAATTTTCTCAGCAGCATCTTCTCCTTTCATGATCCCACCCACCCCAATCACTGCAAGCTTTCCACCCACCTCAGCGACAACAGCTTGCAGGGCATGATTGCTCTTCTCGAACAGAGGGGCTCCGCTTAAACCTCCCGTCTCACCTGCATGCCGAGCACCATTAAGCTCCGATCGAGAGACGGTGGTATTGCTCACAATCACGCCATCAATTTCGAAAGCGATGAGTTGTTCACAAACAGCGCGGATTTCGTCATCGTCCATATCCGGCGCAATCTTCACCGCCAGCGGCACAAGGCGGCCGTGTTCCTCTGCAAGCTCTCGATGGGCAAGCTTGATGCCCTCTAGAAGCCTGGACAGCTCTTCCCCATGTTGCAGGGCGCGCAAATCTTTCGTGTTGGGTGAGGATATATTGATCGTGATATAGCTCGCTTGTTTATAGACCTTTCGCATACACATGACGTAATCATCTAGCGTTTGATCAGGCGAAGTCAGCTTGTTCTTGCCTATGTTAATTCCTAAAATGCCGTCAAACGGGCTGCGTCTCACTCTTCGAACAAGCGCATCAACACCGTCATTGTTGAAGCCCAATCGATTAATGATGGCTCCCTGAGCTGGTAGGCGAAATAATCGGGGCTTGGCATTGCCAGGTTGAGCTAAGGGTGTCACGGTCCCGACCTCAAGAAATCCAAACCCAAGCGCGGCAAGGCCATCTATATAAGCCGCATTCTTATCCAGCCCGGCTGCAAGCCCGACCCGATTAGGAAATCGAATCCCCATCACTTCGACTGGATCTTCCACTCTTGGACGAGCAATCAAAGACGCAAGATTCATTTGTTGCAGCCAGCCGATGGACTGCATAGAAAGATGGTGGGATGTTTCGGTCGGTAGGAGAAAAAGAAAATCACGGAAGAGTTTAAAGTTCATGGCGGTACTCTGCTACAGAGCGAAGAACTATACACCAAGGCTAGCCAAGTTCCTCGCTGCACGTGAACTTGTTTTCCTATCAGAAACGATTTCGTGCGCCCACGCTTGCCTGAGCCAGATCCAAAAGCTCCCGAATTCCAACTGTGAAAACTGAGGGGTCAAGTACGTTTGCCGTGCGCATACTGTGTTGGAGAGACAGCCAACGATTAATTTGGATTTCATGCAATTGTAGCCAGACTTGAATCAATTTCTCAGCGGGTTTCTTCGATTTACCTTCATCCCCAACAATCCCCAATGTTATCGCCAACTGCTGCCAGTTGAGATCATCTTGTAAAGTTTCTCTGGCCAGTGCTTGCCAACGGGAGTCCGCCTGAAATTCGTGAATTCTTTGGCTGAACCAATTGAGTTGCAGAGTATGCCCAAGAGTGAAGAAAACCTGAGCAATGCGCTGTACAGAAGCGCCTGACCGAGATGCCGCTTCTACAATCCCGAGCACAGAATAGAGGTGATGGGCTGCCGCAACGTAACGAGCCAGTTCAGTTGGCACACCGGCCTGCTCAAATTCTGCGGCCTTTTTCAACCAGAGTTCGCCTTGATCACCGCTAAGCAGCGGTTCGAGTTGTCGTGAGATCAACCGAGCACCTTTTTTAAACTGCCCTATTTCTGCTTCAAGTTGTTCCGTGCGACGCCTATTTCTCAGCAACCAACGTGTTGTTCTTCTTACCAGACGGATCAGATCCAACATCAACCTTTTTTGTACATTCGGATCGATTTGATAGTCCAAGGCACATATCTGTGCCCAATAATCCGGAATTTCAAATATATCTCGAGCTACCAAGAAAGCTCGCGCAATCTTCTCTGGGGAGCTACCGGTTTCATATTCCATCCGAGCGACAAAGTTCATGCCCATAAGGTTCACCATACCGTTCGCAATCTGGGTAGCTGCAAGCTCACGATGCAGCCGATGCTGCCGAAGCTCCTTTCCATATTTCTTGATTAGTGTGTGCGGAAAGGCGACCAGCATTTCCCGCGCCACATACTCCTCATCAACAATCGGCGAGGCTGCCAGGACCTCTTTCAGGTCACCTTTAACGTAGCTGGTCAAAACTGAAATTTCTGGAGGTGTGAAAAAATCTCCGCGAGCATGACGCTCTTGAATCTCGTCGTCCGTCGGCAAGAACTCGAGCTGTCGGTTAATTTTTCCCGCCTCTTCGAGAGACTTAAGCAGAACACCATACTCGAGATCCCGTTTCTGAATTTGATGCATCATCAAGTTCACGGCGATGGCCTGATCGTAGTTATTATCGAGCACGATTTGCCCGACTTCTTCTGTCATCTGGAGTAGCAGTTTGGTTCTGCTTTTCTCAGTAAAACCCTTTGTCTCGAGGAGTCGGTTGAGCAGGATCTTGATATTGACCTCAGCGTCGGAACAATTGACCCCACCGGCATTGTCTATAAAGTCTGTGAAGCACACGCCACCTTTTAGACAATACTCAATCCGCGACCTTTGAGTTAAGCCGAGGTTACCGCCCTCACCCACCACCTTGCAGCGAAGTTCCTCACCGTTTATACGGATCGCATCATTAGACTTGTCAGCAACTTCGAGATGAGATTCATACCGACCTTTAACATAAGTACCAATACCACCATTCCAGAGCAGATCAACCTCGGACTTCAGCATTGCCGTAATCAATTGGTTCGGTGTCACACTTTTCGCTTTCAGACCAAACAGAGCCTTCATCTCCGCCGATACAGGAACAGACTTGGCGCTGCGGCTGAAGACGCCTCCGCCTTTAGAAATAACACTAGTTTTGTAGTCTGTCCAGGATGATCGAGGTAGATTGAAGAGGCGTTGCCTCTCCTTAAAGCTTCGGCCTGAATGTGGCTTCGGATCAACAAAAACATGTAAATGGTTAAAGGCTCCTACCAAACAAATTTTGTCCGAGAGCAACATCCCGTTGCCAAAGACGTCTCCTGACATGTCTCCAATGCCCACAACACTAAACTCCGTTTTTTGGGTATCCAAGCCTTTATCGCGAAAATGCTGCTGAACTGAGCGCCAGGCTCCCTTCGCCGTAATACCCATTGCCTTGTGGTCGTAGCCGACACTGCCGCCTGATGCAAATGCGTCACCTAACCAAAATCCATTCTTGATAGAAATTTCGTTCGCGATATCCGAAAAGGTAGCGGTACCTTTGTCGGCCGCCACAACGAGATAAGTGTCATCTTCATCGTGACAGACAACCTGAGATGGGCGGGCAACTTTCCCCTTAACTAGATTGTCTGTCAGGTCGAGCAAGCCCTGAATAAACATTCGGTAACAGGCGATTCCCTCTGCCATATAGGCATCCCGATCAGAAGTATTCGGAAGTTGTTTAGGTAAGAACCCGCCCTTTGCTCCAACAGGCACAATGACGGAATTTTTGACCTGTTGAGCTTTCATCAAACCCAATACCTCAGTGCGGTAGTCCTCAGAGCGATCAGACCAACGCAGTCCGCCCCGGGCAATCTTACCGCCACGAAGATGAACGCCTTCTACTCGAGCTGAATAGACAAAAATTTCAAATGCTGGTTTTGGCTCCGGCATTTCAGAAATTTGTCTTGGCATTATCTTGATTGAAATATAGTCCTTGGACTCGTTCGATTCATTGGTCTGGTAATAGTTGGTTCGCTGGGTCGCCTCAACAATTTCGACGAGACCTCTAAGTACTCGATCATCAGCTAAATTTACGACATCGTCACCGATATGCTGCAAGAGCTTTTTGTGCAGCGCATCGGTTTTCCTCTCAACCAACTCAGGATCAAATCGTTGTTCAAACAGGTCAAACAGCATAGACGTGATTCGAGCATATCGAGTCACGCAGTCGGCGATGAATTGTTGGCTGTTGGCATTTTGCAGCTGACCGTAATAACGCGCATAGGTCCTGATCACAGCAATTTGTCGATGATTCATGGTTGCTGCTGGTACAAGCCGATTGAAAGAATCATTTTCTTTGCCACCGTGCCAGATCGCTTGAAACGCTTCTTCAAATATCTGTTTAATATCTTTGAAATTACTTTCGGGTGGTGTCGTAAACTCAAGCACAAAGTCGTGCACCCAAACCGAATCATTGCGCAGTTTCAGCTCGTAAGGATGTTGCTCGAGGGTTTTCGCGCCGAGATTCTCAAGAATAGGAATGACGTCAGAAAGTGGCAAGGCGCCACCCTTGTGGATGAGCTTAAAGTGAATTTGTCCTTTCGAACTATAGAACTTAAGAGAAAGAGGTTGGGTTTTTGTCAATTGCTCAACTAGGCGTAGATCCCGATAGGCAGACTTGACGGTGTAGTCAGCCTGATACCCTGCTGAGAAAATCTTTCGATAGGTTCGCCATAGCCTATCGGCGTTAGCCTGCTCCTCCGATTCATAGATCAACGATTCCAAATCGTCGGGCCAGGATCTGGTCAAGGACAGAATTTCCTTTTCGATTTGTTCCAGGTCGACCTTAGCCCGACGAGGGATTCGCATCACAAAATGTGTCCGAGTCAGTGCTGACTCAGAAAAGAAGGTGGAAAATTCAGCTTCCTTTGCATCGAATGCGCTGACCAGAAGATCCTGAATCTGGACTCTCAGCTGAGTGTCATATGCATCCTTGGGTACATACACGATGCAATTTACAAAGTAATCATCTTGTCTTGCTAACACTCTGACAATACGCCGTTCCTGCAACCCATAGATTTCTGTGACGAGGGATTGCAGTTCCGTGGTGTCGGCGTAAATCAATTCTTCCCGGGGCAGGATTTCGACAATTCGAGATAGCTCTCGTCCCTTGTGGCTAGTAGGTTCAATTTCTAAATGTTTGAAGATCTGTTGCAGTTTCTCTCGGACCAGAGGAATTTCCGCCGGGTTCTGGTTATAGACAGTCGACGTAAACAGGCCGACAAACCGGCAAACCCGCTGCAATCGACCATCCCGGCGATCCGCAACCGTAACGCCGTCAAGATAAGCCGGACGATGCACTCTGCTGCGCACAGGCAGTTTGTCTAGCTGCAGCCGACCATTTGGAGGTAGCAACGGTACCCCGTCTGCCGTCATTTGAGGGCGCGTCAGACCTAACCGGGATTCCTTGACCAGTTGCAGTCGCCCTTTGGCCACTGGTTTGTATTCCTCATAACCCAGAAAGGTAAAGTTGTTGGCGTAGAACCAGCGCAGCAGTTCACTGTCTTCATTGGCATGATCGTCGTTCGCAACATCATCACTCCAAAGCAGTAGCTGTTTTCGCATATCCGGGAAATCAGCCACGATCTGGCTGACCAGACGGATGACACGATGAAAGTTTTGTTTAAGCGCTTCTGCGGCACCTGTGCCTTCAAGTTCTAATCGAATCAAACTCTCGCTAGGCGAAATCCCGTTCTCAACTACGAGCTTACGACCACTACGAACAACGCCCAACAGACACTGCTGAACATCTCGCAACACCAGGTCCATTCGGTTTAATTCCATCCGCAGGGAATCCAGCAGAAAAGGTAAATTACGACTCGCGACTTCAATGATAGTGAAGTGGTTATCGGTTTCGATGACTCGAATTTGCGACTGAACTCCCTCAAAGGACCGAAAGAACTTCCAGCAGGCCTCGACCTTCTCAACCGCGTCCGGCCAATTTAGCTGGTTCAAGTCGCCGAGAGACTTATCTGCGAAGAAGTGAGCAGAGAATTTGCGTATAGCTTCGCCTTTTGTTTTAAGACGTCTATTCAAGCCCTCTTGAAACTGCGCTTTGCTCTCTACACTGACTACTGACATACAAAACTGTCCCAGGCCCTTCAATAAGGGGCATGTTAACAAGCTGCTGGTCATTTCGCCTCTTGATTACTGGCAATCAACCCATATTAAGATTAGCCTAATGGCAGCTGTTGAACATTCCGGCACAGGCGCGGTCTATAATAGCCTCTGAGAATCAGCAATCCCTGGTCTCAGGTACCAATACAATTTAAATCCATCACACTCGAAAGCGACCTATGCAATATCGCGAGCAAATACTCGAACTTGAAAAATGGCTTTCCGGACAGATCATTGGTCAGGAAACCCTTGTAAATAGACTCCTAATCGCCCTTTTGGGGGATGGCCATCTGCTGGTGGAGGGGGCTCCAGGGCTTGCCAAGACCAAGGCAATAAAAACTCTCGCCCAGGGGGTCGAAGGTGAATTTCATCGAATTCAGTTTACGCCGGACCTTTTGCCATCGGATATTACCGGTACGGAAATATATCGAGTCCAGGAAGGTACCTTTGTTTTTCAGCAGGGGCCAATTTTCCATAATTTGATCCTCGCCGATGAGATCAACCGAGCACCGGCAAAAGTACAATCGGCGTTACTAGAAGCCATGGCAGAACGCCAGGTCAGCATCGGCCGAGAAACCTTTCCCCTACCACCCTTGTTCCTGGTCATGGCGACTCAGAACCCGATTGAACAGGAAGGGACCTATCCGCTCCCTGAAGCCCAACTTGACCGGTTTTTAATGCATGTCACCATCGGATATCCCGATGCAGCCTCGGAGCGCAATATTCTGCAGCTGGTTCGAGCAGAAAACCTGAATCAACAACAACAAGCTAAACCTTCTCATCCTCCTATTACTCAGGAAGCTATTTTTGCGACTCGCAAAGAAATTCTTTCGATGCATATGGCACCAGTGGTCGAGGATTATATTGTCCAGCTCACAATGGCAACGCGTGAACCAGCCCTCTATGGAGAGGATTTAGCACATTGGCTGGACTATGGCGCATCTCCCCGCGGCACCATCGCTTTAGATGTTTGTGCCCGGGCGAATGCCTATTTACGGGGCAAAGATTTTGTCACGCCAGACGACGTCCAGGCGGTTGCCCATGACGTGCTGCGGCACCGGGTTATTGTCAGTTTCGAGGCGGAGGCCGCTGGCATCACCGCAGATAAAGTCATTGATACATTACTGCAACGTGTAGCAGCTGCCTAACATCATGAATGCACCTCGATCGGATTTAAATCGAGCCCAATTTGCAGGAAAAGGCGGTGCCTATACAGATATCGCCGAACTTATTCGGCTCCGCCACGCTGCAAAAGAAGTCTCTTTCTTTTCAGTAGATAAATCGCGCAATCCTCTGGCTGGGTTGCTCTCTTCAAACTTTCGTGGCCGAGGTGTCGATTTTTCTGAAGTCCGCCAATACGAACCCGGAGACGACGTCCGAACGATCGACTGGCGAGTCACCGCCAGAACCCAACAACCACATACCAAAGTGTTTCAAGAAGAGAGAGAACGACCGGTTCTATTGCTCGTCGATCAGTCTAGAAACATGTTCTTCGGTTCCCAGAAACGATTCAAGTCGGTACTCGCCGGTGAAATCGCCGCGCTACTCGCCTGGCTGTCTTTGTCGGGCGGTGATCGCGTTGGTGGCATCGTTTTTAATCAAGCCGGACATCGAGACGTTCGACCGAGGAGAAGCAAACACGCTGTGCTTCGGCTACTGCACGAAATTGACAGTTTTAATCGCCAACTTAACCGAGAGCTCGAGGTGACCAACCAGCAGTATCTTAGTCAGGCTCTGTTAAATGTGCGTCGAGTCGCGCGGCATGGTTGCACGGTGATCATCATCAGCGATTTCCAAACTTTTAATGAGGACACCGAGGTCCATCTGCGCCAAATTTCCCGACACAATGATGTTGTAGGGATCTGCATAACAGATCCGCTTGAAGCAACTCTGCCGGATCCCGATCTATACACCATCACCAATGGCGCTGATAGGCTCGAGATCAACACCGCAAACAAGCAGAACCGTCTGGCATACACCCATGGTTTTGAATCTCGGTTGCAGCATATTCGGCAGCAATTCATCAAAGTAAAATCACCACTATTAGAGTTGTCGACCGCAGATGACGTCGTGCCCGCCCTTGCTGCGGCGATTGATGGTTTGCGCGGAGGCCGTCGACGATGAGTGAGGCAGCGACTCCAGACCCCCTCGCCGAATTGCGTGATATTCATTTGCCGCCACCCATCGAAACCTGGCCACCAGCCCTAGGCTGGTGGTTGCTGGCACTATTAACGCTCGCCGGGATATTTTTTGGGCTTAGATTCTTGTACAGCCGCTGGCAAAAAAATGCCTATCGCCGCGAGGCAAAGCAACAACTCCACCAGTTGTATGAAGCCAGCCAAAACGACCAGCAATCTTTTTTGCTGGGTTTTAATGCCCTCCTCAAACGGGTAGCACTGACAACCTTTCCACGGGAAAAAGTGGCGCACCTGACGGGAGAAAGCTGGGTCTCGTTTCTTGATCACACCGGCAACACACACGATTTCACCATGGGTCCAGGTCAGGTACTGATTGATGGCCAATATGCTCCTATTTCCACCGTGGATACTCAGCATCTTTTTGAGTTGGGGCAGAAATGGATCTCTCAACATGAAGCGTTGGAAACAGCATGATTGAGTTCGAATGGCTATGGGCCGCCTTTTTTTTGCCATTACCCCTATTAGTGTTGTTACTGCCCAGGGCAGTAAAACAAGATGCGGCATTGAACGTGCCATTTTATCAATCTGCGTCTGCCTTTGAAGCAATAGGAACCCGATCCTCCAATCGAAATTTCTTGCGCAGATTTGCACTTGTAATCTGTTGGCTATTGTTGGTCTTGGCCGCAATGCGACCACAGTGGATCGGTGATCCGATCGAGCTGCCGACCACGGGCCGTGACTTGATGATGGCGGTGGATATCTCTGGGTCCATGGGAACCGAGGACATGACACTCAACAATCAAACCGTCACGCGGTTGCAGGTTGTCAAAGAAGTGGTAGGGGACTTTGTGGAACGCCGAGCGGGAGACCGAATAGGATTGATTTTGTTTGGCAGCCAGGCCTATCTACAAACACCACTGACCTTCGATCGCTCGACTGTCAAGACACTGCTGCAGGAGACCCCGCTCGGAATTGCTGGTGGTAAAACCGCCATTGGTGACGCGATTGGGCTCGCTGTTAAACGGTTGCTTAATCGCCCTGCCGAGAGCCGAGTATTGATACTCCTCACCGATGGCCAAAATAATGTTGGTGAGGTAACGCCGATTCAAGCGGCTAAAATTGCCGCTCAACAGGGAGTGAAAATTTACACCATTGGCTTCGGCGCTGATGAACTTGTGGTGCCAGGCTTATTGTTTAACCGGACCATCAATCCTTCTTCAGAATTGGATGCCCGCTCTCTAAGTGAAATTGCAGACCTTACCGGCGGTATCTACCAGCGAGCGAGAAACACCCAGGAACTGGAAGGGATCTATGCTGCACTGGACGAACTAGAGCCGATCGAACAGGACCAGGAAACCTACCGACCCGTCAAATCACTATTCTTTTGGCCACTAGGCTTTGTGCTCGGGATGAGTTTTATTCTCGCCCTTCTGCACCCTCAAGTGCTCGTCATGATGAGTCGGTGGATTCGACTTCGCGGTAAAGAGGCCAGAGCATGATGGCCGAATTTCATTTCCTCAGGCCTGATTGGTTCTATGCGGCCATCCCTGCGATATTGTTGTACTTACTATTTCGTTATCGAGAGGGTAGAGGCTCGTCCTGGGAGCGAACGATCGATCCGGCGCTGCTACCGTACCTGCTCGAAACTACTGGCGGTAAGCCCTCCCGTAACCCAAGATTTCTGCTTCTATTTGCTTGGCTGATTGGCATCACCGCTCTCGCCGGACCGGTTTGGCAACAGACGCCACAACCCGTTCATGAAAGAGAGGACGCGCTGATGATCATTCTGGATCTGACTCGCTCCATGTACTCAACAGACGTCAAACCTAATCGCCTGGTACGCGCTAGACGCAAACTGCTGGACTTGTTGGATAGTCGAGTTGAAGGCGTGACGGGTCTTGTTGTGTTCGCCGGAGATGCCCATCTTGTTTCCCCACTGACCGATGACTCGAAGACAATTGCTGAATTGATTCCGGCTGTGTCGCCGGAAATCATGCCCGCTCCCGGCAGTAATTTAGCTCCAGCCATTACCCTAGCGCATAAACTCTTCACCGATGCTGGCATCTCAAGTGGTCGTATACTCATTGTGACTGACGAGATTCGAGACGTCGCCCAGGCCCAGGCGATCGCGCGTCAAAATCGCTACGCTTTTCCAGTCTCAGTACTCGCGGTAGGCACCACTGGTGGAGCACCTATTCTAGATCCCACGCTAGGATATATGCGCGACGGTAATGGACAGATGATCATTCCCAGGGTCGACATGAACAGCCTCAGGGAATTCGCTAGCGTCGCCGGTGGTCGTTTCTCCGCCATGACCCTGGTCGATTCGGATTTGGAATTTCTACTGGCGGACCAACCCCTTGACGAAGAGCAGGCCTTTCGAGAGACCGATCGGGATTTTGATATCTGGTATGAAGAAGGACCCTGGTTGCTTCTGCTCCTGCTACCTTTGGCAGCACTCGGGTTTCGCAGAGGTTGGTTATGGCAGATTGGCCTGATTTGCTTTCTAGTACCGGTAGAACGAGCAGAAGCTTCTCTGTGGGACGATCTGTGGTTAACCGGGGATCAGCAGGGCAAACAATTGTTAGAAGCTAATGCACCGGATATTGCTGCGGAAAAGTTTGAAAGTCCGGCATGGAAAGCGACGGCAAGTTACATGGCTGAAAATTTCGATGCCGCGTCGCAAACCTTCTCGACCCTTGCTACACCAGATGCCGCCTACAATACGGGCAACGCACTGGCGAAGGCCGGTAAGTATGAAGAGGCCATCAACGCTTATGAGAAGACTCTCAAACAAGATCCGGATCATGATGATGCTATTTTCAATAAGGCGCTGGTCGAGGAACTACTGAAATCTGAACAGCAACAGCAACAGCAGGACGGTGAAGGCGACGACCAACAGTCCTCTGACGATCAGCAACAAAATGAATCAGAAGGTGATCAAGACCAGGACTCCGAAAGCCAGCAAAATCAAGATGGCCAGGACCAAGAATCCCAGGACGCTGAACAACAGCAAGCAGAAGAGCAGCAGCAAGCGGAGCAACAGGAACAAGAACAAGGTGAGGCTCAGGATCAACAGTTTGCAGAATCGGACACAGCGCCCTTATCTGATGAAGAACAACAGGCTCTCGAACAATGGCTACGTAAAGTACCCGATGACCCTGGCGGGCTGCTGCGACGGAAATTTGAAATGCAATATCAAGAAAGATTAAACCGAGGTAAGTCGACGAAAAATGATGCTTCGAACTGGTAGATTACTATTTCTCGTGACAGCGCTAATGTGCTCAACCGGCGCCTTGGCTTCGTTGTCGGTAGCGGTTGATAGGACGGAAATTTCAGATGCTGATCTTCTCAAGCTGACCCTGCTCGTTCGAGACTCCACAACCGCGACCAATCCGGATTTTCGCGCCCTGGAGCGAGATTTTGAAATCGTACAGCGGTCGGGACCTAATCAAAGTAGCAAAATATCGATCATCAACGGGCGACAAAGTTCTGAGGTGACGGTCTCCTGGGAGCTAAGGCTTCGACCCAAAAGGCTTGGCACACTGACAATCCCCGCCTTCCGCATGGGCAGCGATGTATCTCGGCCCATCAATATTCAAGTGAGGCGGCAATCTGAAGCGATGAAACAGAAGATGTCACAGCTGGTGTTTTTCGATACCTCGGTCGACACAACAGAAACCTATGTGCAGGGACAGATCATCTATACGATAAAACTCTACTACGTTGAGAATATCTCCGGCGATTTTCCACCTATGCCGGCCGTTCCGGACGCGGTGGTTGAAACGGTCGAGGGTGAGCGCCGTTATGATGCCATCACCAATGGCCGCCGTTATTACGTACTCGAAAAACGCTATGGAATTTACCCTCAAAAAAGTGGCTTGCTAACGATACCGAGACAAACCTTTTCCGGCTTTCGCGTCGGACCAGGGTTCTTCTCCACCAGGGAGCCGATTCTCAGCAGATCTGAAGCACACCCCATAACGGTCAAAGCTAAACCCTCTGAATTTACAGGCGACCATTGGTTGCCAGCGACGAACGTCACCATCGAAGAATCCTGGGTCGGTGGTACACCTGAATTCATCGTAGGGGAACCAGTGAACCGTTCAATTGTGATCTCTGCCTCAGGCGTCGCCGCGTCCCTGCTACCACCCCTAAATGACACCTCCATTGAAGGCGCCAAGACCTATCAAGATCCAGCGGTGGAGGAACAAAACTTAACAGCAGAAGGAATCGATTCTACCCAGACTATCGTCGTTGGCATCGTACCCACTCGAGCAGGCAGTTTGAATGTACCTGCTATCGAAATTCCCTGGTGGAACACAAAAACTGATCAGCTAGAAGTAGCGACGATTGCTGCCCAGAGTTTCGAGGTCAAGGCTTCGCCAAAGAACCAGCAGAGCACTCCTGTATCCCAGTCCGTGGTTGCTGAGACTCCGGCTGCCGTTTCGCCTCGAGCGGCGGCAGGCATCGAAAACTACTGGCAGTACCTGGCAATCGGATTTTTTGTGCTTTGGCTATTCACCATTGTCCTGTGGTTTTTCCAGTCCCGCAAAAGTTCTCCAGCACCCGTCCAAGTCAAAGCTACGCTTGAGTCGAATTTTACTGAAACTTTGAAACAACTAAAATCTGCTTGTCGAGACAGCGATGCCAAACTCGCCCAGCCGCTCACGGTTCAGTGGGGCAACTTGAAGTATTCAAACATCCACTCACTTCAGGAGTTAACAAAGGTTGTTGGTGATGTTGAACTACAGGCGGCGATCAATGAGCTTGAAACATGCCTCTATGCCCCTGATGCAGCCGGAAGTTGGGACGGTCAAACTCTGTGGACAGCCATAAAATTAGTTGAACAGCGCAAGGGGCAGAAAAGAAAATCGAGCCGGCTCAAACCGACTCTTAATCCTAGTTCGACATAGCTAAACATAGTTAAACATAGCTAACAAAAGTTAAACGCTCTTGGAAGCAATCTCAAAAACGTCGGGAGATAAGGCTTCTTGGTCGAGGATTCTCTGCAGCTGAGATTTCATTAACACTTGTCTATGCAGATCATATTTGTGCCATCGAGTTAACGGCGAAAGCACTCTAGCTGCCATTTGTGGGTTGATGTCATTTAGCTCTATGACGCGATCCGCAAGAAACTCATATCCCGAGCCATCTTTTTGGTGAAAATTAACAATGTTCTGGGACGCAAAGGAGACAACAACCGACCGCATTCGATTGGGGTTCTTCATCGTAAAAGCATCGTGCTGCATTAGAGTCTTGAGTCGCTCGAGCGCGCTAGGAAGCAGACAACTAGCTTGCATGCCAAACCACTGATCAATGACGAGGGCTTCTTTAGCCCAACGCTTGTAGAACTCCGTCAAAGCCTTTTCTCTCGGCAGCACAGCCGCGTCAGCTGGACAATTCACCAAGGCTCGAATCGCAGCGCTGGTGTCCGTCATGTTATCCGCTGACTCAAATTGAGCGACACACAGAGCAACAGCTTCGGTTTCAGGTCCATGCATGAGATACGCGAGACAGACATTCTTTAACGCACGACGCGCAACCTCTTCAGATCCGAAGCTGTAACTGACACTCGATTGGTTAAGCCTGTACACCGAGAGAAACAAACCTTTGAGCTTAGTTGTCAATTGCAAGCGGACGGCTTCTCTGGCTTGATGAATCGCGTCAACATCAGCCACCTCCGTCAGTTCCGCCAGATAGGCTTCCGATGGCATCACCAGCATATCTGCAATCATCGCCTTGTCTATCGAGCCATCACTGCTGTGATTAACCGCTTCGTCCAGTAAGCCTTCTACTGCAGAGACAAGACGATGATCGACTTCAATGGGCAAACCTTGTTGAATCTGCACCACAACATTCTGAATCACCCCCAGGGCAAGACGTTGTCCTGCTTCCCAGCGGTTAAATCCATCGCTGTCATGTTGCATCAAAAACTGCAATTCGTCTCGACTGTAATCAAAGTTGAGTTTTACCGGTGCCGAAAAGCCGCGCAATAAAGATATCACTGGCTTCTCTGTGACGTTTGTTAAATCGAACTGTTGTTCTGCTTGCCGCAAATTTAGAACCGCAGTGTATTGGCCATCAGTGACAACGTTGGCTACATCTTCACTGCTCGCCTCGAACTCTACATCCTGACCAGTTGCGCCTAAAAGCCCGATGGCGATGGGCATGTGGAATGGCTGCTTTGAATCCTGGCCTGGTGTTTTCGGACAAGACTGCTTTACCGTTAATCGGTAAGTGTTGGTGTTTGAATCATAGGCGCCATTTGCATCCAAAATCGGCGTTCCTGCCTGGCTATACCAATACCGAAATTGCGACAGATCAGCATCGTTGGCATCCTCCATAGCTCGCACAAAATCTTCAGTTGTGACAGCTGCACCATCGTGGCGATCAAAGTACAAGTCGGTACCCTTACGGAACTTTTGTTCCGACAACAAGGTGCGAATCATTCTGACAACCTCCGCACCCTTCTCGTAAACCGTCGCCGTATAGAAATTGTTGATCTCAATGTAGGAGCTTGGACGGATGGGATGGGACATCGGCCCGGCGTCTTCTGGGAACTGGGCATTGCGAAGAGTGGCAACATCGGTGACACGACAAACGGTTTCTGAGCCCATATCAGCCGAGAACAGCTGGTCTCTCAGAACGGTAAAACCTTCCTTTAAACTCAGCTGAAACCAATCGCGGCAGGTAACACGGTTACCGGACCAGTTGTGAAAGTACTCGTGAGCCACAACTGCTTCAACTCGCTGATAACCGGCATCAGTGGTCGTATCTGGTCGGGCGAGAACACACGAAGTATTAAATATATTCAGTCCCTTATTTTCCATCGCACCCATATTGAAACTCTCAACCGCGACGATCATAAAAATGTCGAGGTCGTACTCACGACCATAGGTCTTCTCATCCCAGGCCATTGAGCTTTTTAGTGCGATCATCGCAAAGTCCACTTTGTCGATGTTGTGGGATTCTGTGAAAATTTGCAGAGTAACGTTGCGGCCGCTCATGGTGGTGTAATGGTCTTCGATATATTGCAAATCACCAGCGACCATCGCAAACAGATAAGCTGGCTTATTAAATGGGTCTTGCCAGGTTACCCAATGCTTGTCACCGGCATCACCACGGCCAATTTCATTACCATTCGATAATAGGATTGGGTACAGGCTCTTGTCAGCCTGAATGGTCGTTGTAT
>JBLHQQ010000015.1:0-19358 GCA_047625245.1 Candidatus Azotimanducaceae bacterium | reverse complement strand
GTTTGACGCTGGCCTCAACCACCGCCCTGGCGAGTGGAAATGTGAGCTATGAATACGGCAAGGTCGTTGAAGCCACGCCTATCGTCAAAAATATTCGCATTTCGACGCCTCGCGAAGAATGCTGGGATGAAACAGCTTCTCACTCAACCCGGGACAATAATGGCGTCAGCACAGTCCTCGGGGCAGTCATTGGTGGCGCGCTGGGTAATGCTGTCGGGCACAACAAAAGCAACCAAAAAGTGGGCGCGGTGGTCGGAGCAGTGTTGGGCGGCACGATTGGCAATGCGGTGGCTAACGAACGTTCCGGTAGACGTTATACCAGCACCGAGGAGGTCTGTCGGGTTATCAACGATTATCGTGAGGAGGAGCGTGTTGTCGGTTATCATGTTCGTTACGAATTCAATGATGTGATTTACACGACGCGTACTGATGAAGAACCAGGTCAAACCATTAAGCTTCGTTTATCGGTTTCTCCGGTTAGCTAAAATTTCAAAGCGTCGATGGAGAGGAAAACGACAATGCGTGGTCTGTGGTTTAAGTTGGGGTTAGGTTTGATATTGATGGGATTAGTGATCGCAAACGCGTCTGCGAACCCCTTTAGTTACCCCGAGCGTGACATTCACCGATCTGCAGAATATCGAAAAGCCCCTGATAACTTCTTACCTGGTAATTCCAGGTCTCGAGCTGGTAGCCGAGAGGCAGCCTCCCAGGCAAAACAGCGTTATCCCGAAAGCAAAATACTTTCTATCAATCCCGTAAGTAATAGTGACCGGCAGTATCGTGTCAAATTATTATCCAACGACGGCATTGTAAAATATGTCTTCGTAGATGCAACCAACGGCGGGGTTTTTGATGAGTAAGCGCCTATTGCTAGTTGAAGATGAAAGCAAATTACGAGAGCAGTTACAGGAAATTCTGGAGCGCCAAGATTATAAAGTCGACCAGGCGTCTGATGGGATGGAAGGCTTGTATCTAGCACAGAAATATCCTTTTGACGTTGCTGTGATAGATCTCGGATTACCAAAAGTACCAGGCCTCGACATTGTTAAAAAAATTCGAGAAGAAGGTCGAGAATACCCAATCCTAATATTAACTGCTCGAGCCGACTGGCAAGATAAGGTTGATGGTCTCGCCGCAGGCGCGGACGATTATTTGGTAAAGCCGTTTCACGTTCAGGAATTGCTTGCTCGACTGGAAGCTTTGATTCGACGGTCTTCGGGCAAATTGAAACCGGCTTTGAGTTGTGGGCCCATTCATATGGATATGAAGGGCAAGCGCGTCAAAGTCAATGAGACTGCGATTGATCTCACAGCCTTCGAATACAATTTGTTGCACTATTTAATGCAGCGTCCCGGCGAAGTGGTCTCTAAAACTCAACTCACTGAACACCTCTACGAACAGGACTTTGACCGTGATAGTAATGTCATAGAAGTATTTGTTGGCAGGCTTAGAAAGAAACTCGATCCTAAAAATGCCCTTAAGCCGATCGAAACCGTTCGTGGTCAGGGTTATCGATTTACGTTATCTGCCACGTGACTCATGAGTAAATCTTTCTCGCTGCGGAGTCGAATGTTATGGTCCGCTGCTATCGTACTGTTCGTCTTCTTTGGCTTGATGGGCCTTGTTCTAGACCAAGCGTTTCAGCGCAGTACTGAACAAAGTGTCGAAGAAAAGTTACGTATTCAGATTTACGGTTTGCTGTCGGTTACCGAAGTGACAACAGGCGAGTTGTATCTTCCAGAAGCATTACAAGAGCCTAGATTTAATAACCCCAGTTCGGGTTTGTATGCACTGATTCGTAATAAGGATGGCGACGAGCTCTGGCGCAGCCCATCGACCGTTAGCCTTGATTTATCTCCCCAGCAAAGCGCATCTCAAACTAAGGCTTTGCGGCCTGGTGAAGATCGATTCGAAAGATTGTCAGACCACAACGTTTTTTACCTGGCTTACAAAATCCTCTGGTTAGGAGCTGGGGATGAAGCACAGGAGTTCGTTTTTGTTGTGTTGGAGTCTGTGGACGGTTATCAAAACCAGCTTAATCGATATCGTAACAATCTCTGGGGCTGGCTAGTGCTGGTGGGTGTCATTTTAGTTGCCACCCAGGCGGTATTGATGAATTGGGGATTAAAACCTCTTGCGGGGCTCGCGACAGATCTTGCGGCGATAGAGAGTGGAAAGCAACAGAGTCTGGGTGGGGACTACCCAAACGAGCTGATCGGCGTGACTCGTAACCTAAACGTACTAATCTCTAGTGAAAGAACCCAGCGTGAAAAGTATCGAACGACCCTGGCGGATCTCGCCCACAGTATCAAAACACCATTGGCGATCCTGAAAGGCAGTGCTTCTCAATTAGAATCCGGCACGGCAGTTCCAGAGGTGGTTCAAACTATCGATGAGCAAGTGCAACGGATGGATGAAATTGTTAGTTATCAGTTAGAGCGGGCAAAGAGCGACGCTTCTAGCCTAATAAAGAGCACTATCGACGTCGTACCTGTTGCTGAACGATTGATTTCGGCCATGGCCAAGGTGTATCCAGATCGTGCGATCGAACTGACGAAAAGCCCCTGCACCTTCTTTGGTGATGAGCGAGACATGATGGAGCTGTTAGGTAATATCGTCGACAACGCCTGCAAATACGGAACGTCTCGAGTGTCGATTCAGCTTGGCGGTTCGGATTTTGATGGGACTGAGGTTGTGGTTGAAGACGATGGCCCCGGCATACCGGCTGACCAGCGAGAAGGCGTCCTCCAGCGCGGCGCGCGGCTTGATTCTCGAGCACTGGGACAGGGTATTGGCCTGGCGGTTGTGACTGAGATTGTCGACCGCTATCACGGCAAGATTGAGGTATCGGCGGGTGAATTAGGCGGTGCGAAAGTAAAAATTACATTCGCCTAACCACTCCCTTTTTCAAAGGCGAAAGGCGTTTCACATCGGCAATCCAAGTTTCATCGCGATTTTTTCGAAACGAGGGTGTAGCTCGGCAGCTTTTTCTTTGCTGCTAAACCATTCCAATAGAAGTGCTCGGGCTTGTTCCTGTTCACTCCGAGTTTCTTTTTGGCCCAAAGAGAGTTCTTTGTTGAGCCTCTGAACCTGGTAGCCCATACGTGCTTGCTGATTGGATTCCGGTGAAGGCAGCTCCGCCAATATTTCGAGCCGAATGATGATGAGGGTTAGATCTTCGTTACTTCGTTCACACCTGCCAGCAATTGCTGCCGACAATTTTGCATCGAGCGAAACATCCCCTTCGAGCTGTGCGTCGAGTTCTGCTTGATCTAGTTTCCCAGCATCAAACTGATCGAGCAGGCGGCAGCGACGCTGAAAGTCTCTGAACATTTGTTCTTGATCGGCGAGGGCCTGATTTTTGAGGTGCTTCTCAGCTTTCTTAATTAACTTTGTTGCCTCAGACTGGAATCCCTGTCCGCCTCCTTCAGAAGATGCGCAATCTTTGCGAAAGGTCGTGATATCAGCACGGGACAAGGGTTGGTCACCATCGATTAACTGGCTAAAGGTATTACAGAGAGAACGGAACTTCTCTGCTGATTCTTTTGCCGCAGACTTAGCCACCAGCTGACCTTCATCGCGCTTTGCGAACACAGCGTCGCAGTGTTGTCGAAAGGCTTTCCAGAGTTTTTGATCTTGACGCCGATCCGTGAGTCCAATCGACTTCCATCGTTGTTGTGCCGACTTGGTGCGGTTAACAAGATCTGTTGTCGGAATGTCCTGCTCCAGTAGCTCGGTAACTTCTTGAACCAGAGCGCTTTTTTGCTCTGCGTTATTTGTCTGCTCGGCTTTTAATTTTTCCAGAATAGGATGCAATGCTTGATCGAATCGTTTGTCGATGGCTCTGGATTTTTGGCGCGGAACGTTGCCATATTGACGCCATTCAGACTTTGCACGATTGATGATCTCAACCATAGATTTCCAATCTGTTGTCGACCAATCGTGATCAGTACCTATCAACTCTAGAGATTCGCAAATTTTGCCACGTTCTTGGAGGTTGAGCTGACGCGTCTTTTCTTGTTCTGCAAAAAATTCTGCGCAGGGTCCAAAGGCTTGATCGCCGAGTTTTTTGAATCGACTCCAGGCCCTCTGAGCCGGCCGGGTATCGGACGAACCTAGTTTTTTCCATTCATCCTGAAGCTCTTTGATGGCCTTGGCTTTCTCAGGCGGTGCGATCGCAGTATCTTCTGCTAAAGTTTTCATTTTTGAACATAGTTCGTCGCGTTTAGGTTGCGTCGCAAAGCCTTGCCAATCTTTGAGTTCCTGAAGCTTGGCAAGGAGTTGTTGGACACGGGTGCTTTGTTCGCCTGCGGGTTGAAATGATTCCAGAAATTTTGTCAGACGGCCGCGGGCTCGACCAGCGGCTTTGATATGGCCTTCACTGATTTCAGCTTCCAGCTTGTCGAGTAATTCTTGCAGGTCATTTTGTTGGGCGAGTTTCTCTGCTGCCAGGTCTGCCTGCGCGGTTAGCTCCGTTTCAATTAGTGTCGTGACCGAATCGAAGTCCTCAGGTTTTTGAAAGGCTTCTGGCCACCTTAATTCAGAGAGTCGGGTCTTAAATTGGGTGAGGTCCATCTTGCCTCGATTCTGCAGAAGCTGTTGCCAATGGCGCTGGGCATTGATGAGTTGCGTGAGGTCTTCGGTATGTTGTTGGAGCAGCTCGGGTTCCGATTTTGGCCAACCCGAAATGATGGTCGCGAGGCTGTCCTGCAGGTGTCTGATTGCTGGATTGTTCAGGCATTCTTGTCTTAGATTTTCACAGCGACCTGAGAGTTTATCTATTTCTTCTTTTAGTACAGCGACGGGGTCTGGTATGGCAGCTGCCTTCTCTTCGCAGCTTTTGATTAAAGCTGAAATAGTCAGTTTAAAGCCTTCCGCCGGCTCTTGGTTTGCAAGCTTTTGCCACTGATGTTGGAGCACATCAATACGCCTCGCATAGTCGGGGCCTGCCTCGGCGGCTAACAATGCCGAGAGTTTATCCTGAACTGTTTGCATCAAAAGTTCACTAGCTTCAAGTTCTGCGCGGGAATGTGCGAGAACTTGCAATTTACTTTTGACGATACGAGAAACGTTTTTGTCCCGATCCTTAAAATGCCGTTGTACCTTTTGTAGAACCGCTTCATCTTCGAGCCGACCAGCACAGTGCTGATGCACTCGACTTAGATTGTCGGCAAGTAAGATTACCCCAAGGTCTAAATCATCTTTCACATAATCTGCTGCCCTGATTCGAAAGTCTTCGGCTGGGGCGTACCTTGCCAGTGCTATCAGCAGATGGACAGGTAACTCAGCCGTGATGACGTCGAGGCGAATCAGGTCTGAACCCACTAGTGTCGCCCAATGAAAGGCTGCTTTTGTTCCGATTGAGTTTGTATTAGACGCAAGTCCTAGCAAAGCATCGCTATCTTCTAAGCGCTCAATGGTAGCCATTCGAACATTTTCGTCCGGATCATTTATTGCGAGTTCTTTGATTACGTCGGCGCTGAGTTTACCGGTCAGAACACTTTGTAAGCGCACTTTGGGGTCATCATGTTGCCATTTTGGAGAGAGGGCATTTATTTTCATGGCAATTGTTTTGGACAAGCGTTTGCCCATATACCTTTGATGGAGTGAATAGGCGGATCAGAGTTTATTATGTGATCCGTCGCAGAGTGGTTTGTTTGCTGTTTGTTTGCAGCCGCAGAAGTATACAGTTTTGCTTTCCGTTGCCTCAAATTTAGTTGGCTCAAAATCGGTACCATTGTGTGCTCCGTCGCAAAAAGGCTGTTTGGCACTTTTACCGCAGGCGCACCAGAAATAATTTTTGCCGGTCACGACTTCTACGCCGTATGGTGATTTTTGAGGCACGTCAGGATTTGCCACGATTCTTCTCCAGAGTGAAATTTGACGGTATTTAAGCCCTATCGGGCCGATAATAGCAACGTTGAAATGATAACTCCGACCCAATATCATCGGGGGCTTAAATTTGGGGTGTAACTATGGATTTTTCTTTCTCTGAAGAGCAGTCGATGCTCGTGGACAGTGTCCAACGTTTTATTCAGAACGACTATGCTTTCGATACCAGACAAAAACTGGTTGCGACTGAAGAAGGCTTCGGTGCAGAAAATTGGAAGAGCTTTGCTGACCTGGGCTGGCTAGCTCTGCCTTTCTCGGAGGAACTGGGTGGAATTGGCGGTGGACCAGTTGATGTCATGATCTTAATGGAAGAATTTGGTAAAGGATTGGTGGTTGAACCGTACTTGAGCACCGTTTTGTTGGCGGGTAAGTGCCTTGAGCACGCGGGTGGTCAAGGAGATTTGCTGACGGAGATCATCGCTGGAGAAAAACTCGGTTCCTTAGCTTTTGTTGAGTCCCAGGCCAGATTTAACCTCTCTGATATAAAAACCACAGCATCTGAGTCCGGTGACGGGTACCAGATCAACGGCGCCAAAGGTGTTGTGATAGGTGGGCCAGGATCAGATTTCTTTGTGGTTCCTGCCCGCACGAGTGGCGATCAACGTGATTCTAAAGGCATTAGTCTGTTTCTGGTGAAGAAGGGCGCGTCAGGACTTAGCCAACGTAACTATGCCACTGTGGATGGTCACCGTGCTTGTGAGCTTGCTTTTGAAAATGTCGATGCAGAGCTGCTCGGTAAGAAAGACGAAGGCTTCGCCATTCTAGAACGGGTGATTGATGAAGCGATCATCGCGATTGGAGCCGAGGCGGTTGGCGCCATGGAAGTCATGTATAAGACAACCGTCGAGTACTGTAAGACTCGAGAGCAGTTCGGCCAACCTATTGGCAAGTTTCAAGTATTGCAGCATCGGATGGTGGATATGTTTGTTGAGCACGAACAGACCAAATCACTTCTGTACATGGCGGCAATGCGTTTGAGTGAAGGCTACGATGTCGCGGCAAAGAAAGCGATTTCGGGCCTGAAGGTGCAGGTCTGCAAAGGCGGCAAGTTTGTCGGTCAAAATGCGATCCAACTGCATGGCGGCATGGGCATGACGGAAGAGATGAGCGTTGGGCACTACTTCAAACGTGTCACGGTGCTGGAAACACTCTTTGGTAATGGTGACTATCATCTTAAGAAATACGCGCAGGTTGCCTAAATGAGCGATACGCCAGATTGGTTTTGGGCTGCGGTTGAAGATACACCTGATGCAAAGAGCATCGAGGTTGAAGACTGCGACATTAACTATCTCACTTGGAGCGATTCTGGTACGCCCGGGTTGCTTTTTGTTCACGGCCATAACGCACATGCTCACTGGTGGGATTTTATTGCACCAGCTTTCAAACAAAATCATCAGACCGTTGCTCTCGATATGTCCGGGATGGGTGATAGTGACCATCGCGATGCCTACTCAAACGACACCTATGTAAAAGAAATCATTGCTGTCGCGGATGATGCTAATCTACCGAAAGACAGTATTCTGATTGCCCACAGTTTTGGTGGTATGCAAGCCATTCGAACCATGGCTCAACATCCTGACCGATTTAAAGGGTTGATTCTTGTCGACTCCGGAGTACGTCATCCAGACGACATCAAGGAACGCGAGCCTCAGCTTGAGCGACTCGGTCGTGCCAAGGTGTATCCAGAGCGTGAAATTGCGATCGCCAGATTCCGTCTTCAGCCCCCACAAACTTGTGATAACCAGTATGTGGTCGACTACATCGCGCGCAACTCGGTGGAATACGATGAAGGTTGGACCTGGAAGTTCGATGAAGAATTGAATTCCCGAGTGACTTTGAACGGTGACCTTGAGTCAGATTTAAAAGCAATCGAAGGCAAACTTGCCCTCATCTACGGTGAAAATAGTGAGAGTTTTAAAGCCACAAGTGCCGCTTTTATGAAAGAGCTAATGCCCAATATGACTGTGGTGGAAATCAAAGATGCCCAGCATCATCTATTTCTCGACCAGCCGTTAGCATTTATTGAAGAGGTGAAGTCGGTACTCGCCGATTGGGCGTAGCAAAATAAACTAGGAGCCAAAGAGCTATAAAGAGCAGGAATAAAAAAGGGGCCATCAGGCCCCTTCTTGTTTTCTACTCATGGCTCTGCGAAGCAAAACGCAACCTCGCTAAACTATCTAGCAAGCCTCAAATAGCCCGGCTGCACCCATGCCGCCACCGATACACATACTAACGATGCCGTATTTCTTTTCGCGACGCTTCAATTCACGAACGATGTGACCCGTTAGTCGTGATCCGGTCATACCGAAAGGGTGGCCGATTGAAATTGAACCACCGTTGACGTTGTAGATTTCTGGATCGAAACCCATCTTGTCGCGGCTGTAGAGGCACTGAGAAGCAAACGCTTCGTTGAGTTCTACAAGATCAATGTCGCTAACGCTAAGGCCGTTGGCTTTCAGCAAGCGAGGAATGGCGAAAACTGGACCAATTCCCATTTCGTCAGGTTCACAACCCGCAACTGTCCAACCGCGGAAGTAAGCCAAAGGCTCAAGACCAAGTGCAGCTGCACGCTCAGCACTCATGACCAGAGTCATAGAGGCGCCGTCAGATAGCTGAGAAGCGTTACCAGCTGTCACTGAACCGTCTTCTTCAAAGACTGGCTTCAACTTAGCTAGACCTTCTAGGGTTGTTTCAGCGCGGTTACATTCGTCCTTATCACAGACACCGTCGACAACTTCTGTCTCTTTGGTTTCTTTGTTGATGACTTTTTGATATTTCGTTGCCATTGGCACGATTTCGTCGTCGAACAAACCGGCTACTTGTGCTGCAGCTGTGCGTTGCTGAGACATGAATGAAAATTCGTCTTGAGCTTCACGTGTTATCTGGTAGCGACGAGCGACAACTTCAGCTGTGTTACCCATGGCCATGAAGATAGCTGGAGACTTTTCTTCAATGAACGGGTGTTTAGCAGATTTTCCCGGAGTCTGACGCGTGTTGGATGAGATTGACTCTACTCCACCTGCGATCATGACTTCAGAACAACCACTGGCGATCTGGTTAGCTGCAAATGCAATTGAATTCAAACCCGATGAACAAGCTCGGCTAATAGTAGAGCCAGCTGTTGTTACAGGGAGTTTTGAAAGAATAACGGCCAGTCGAGCCAGGTTACCGCCTTGCTCGCCGGTTTGGCTTGCGCTACCTACGATCACATCTTCAACTTCTGCTGGATCAAGGTTGGGGTTACGTTCTAGCAACGCATCAATACAATGCGCGACCATATCGTCTGGTCGGGTTAAGTTGAATGTGCCACGGAATGACTTAGCCAGTCCGGTTCTTACGCTATCCACTACAACTACGTCGCGCATGGTTCTCTCCTCTATTGGAATTGAATCACTCTTGGGTGACTCGTTTTTGTCGAAATGAAACATTTGTTCTAATACAGGGCGCTATTGTGCCCTCAGATTGCGTGCAGATACAAGGAATCGAGGCTTATCGCTGCTGGCCGTTATAGTTCTAGATAGATACTGTGGATAGGGTGGCTTTAGACCTTTGAGAGCGCTTCAGCCGCCTGATCAAGGTGGCTCAGGCTTTCCTGCAGCCCTCCAGGTCGGTTGCGGGCCAACCACAGACGTTCGTGTTCTGCCTTAATCGCCATCATTTCTGCCCTGAGACGTTGTTTTGGAACCGCTTCGCCGCGGAAATACCTGAGCTTATCGAGGCCATGCATGGCCATATTGATCGCGTTTCCGATTTCAGCCGTGAGTAATGGTGATTCTGCTGGCGGTAGCGCCAATAGATCCCGGAATTCATCTTTGCATGTGCCTAGCTCCTCGGAGCTCAGGTGACTGGTCACCGAGGGTTCATGGTTCATGTTCCAAAATAGCAGCCGATTGAAAATTGTCGCGTTGCGGAGGGGAGATCGCGCCAGTTCGAGCACCTTACCGAGGCGGACGATGGTTTTAGCAGCATTAGTGTTGGATTCCTTCAAAAAACTTTGATTGATCAAATGCGGGAGATCGATTCGCGCACTACTACCCTGTCGCCAGCTTTCACAAGCACCGACGGCATAGCCAGGATAGCTCATGGGCAAATACTGATGGTGGCCATGGTCGCCCCAGTCAGTCAGCAGTAGCCCTTCGGCGCCATAGGCTTTTCCGTGTTTGGCAGCGCTGGCAATATTTCGGCGCATGTTATCGGTTCTGCCCGTCAGTGAGTTCCAACTGGACGTTCCGGGACAGACGTAGAATGGGATACCTTGATCTGCAACATGAGCGCTTTCGCGCCTAAATGGGTGATTTGCCTCGTATCCCCAATTCAGTGCAATCAACTTCGTAGACAACCGTTTTAGGGATTTGGGCTCCTTAAGGACAATGTCGCTCCAGAACATCATCTGTCGATCGCGCTTCTCTACGAGGCGCTGAATGTCGCTCATAAAGTCGATATAGACATCTGTTGTGCTGCTTTTTTCGCACTTCTTCCTACTGCGGCCAAGGCCTAGTTCCCAGGGTTCATCGCCACCCACATTAAAATAGGGGCTGTCGAATAACGGCAGATACTCGGCGTGGAGAGAATCAATCAGTTTAAGTGAGGACTTAACCGGAGTGAGGGTGCTGCCGAAGGGAATGTCCTGACCTGAAAGGGGGTGTCTAAATCCAGCCGGGCATTCGGCATACTTGCGATATTCCGGGTGCCGTAACCAACGCTCGAAGTGACCAAAACAATTAAGGTTAGGCACAAGGTCGATATACCGTGCAGCGGCGAATTGCTTGAGCTCTAGAATATCAGCCGCACTTAACGGCGAAGCGTTTGCCCATACAAGAGGATGCTGGAAGAAGCGAAAGGTGTGTTCTGTGTAGAGCTGCAACTGGTTGTACTTCAACTCCGCAAAACTCTCGATCAGTGCTTTTAAGGTCTCGATTGTGGGCACTTTGCAGCGACTGATATCCAGCATGACACCGCGCTGGGCAAAATCGGGTTTATCGCGAATAGTAACAAAAGGTGTCTTGCTAGAGCTTTGATTGAGTAGTTGAGTGAGGGTGCAAAGGCCCCGGTATAAGCCGCACTCACTCGGCGCACTGAGCAGGTAACCGGCCTGCGACGTGCTGATATCATATTGCTCTGCAGCGGCAGCTGAGCCTTTTAGACGGACTTTTATCAACACCTGGTTCACTGGTATCGCACCGTAAGTGAGTTCGAGTGGTCTGATCTGAGCGCTCGCAAAGGCCTGTAGACGTTCTGCGAAATTGTCGGAGTGGCTGGTCGTGAGCTGGATGAAAATTCTGTCTGCCCGATCGAGAAATTCCCTGCCAATATGAAAAAAAGCGGGTTCGGGATAAATGACTGGTTTCATAATCGTCATGCTCGAATTAAGTTCCGCCATGATGCCGTACCCGCGTACTCTTCATCAATCACGGGTGTCGTGATAAAAGAGTTACTTTCCCCTTACATCCCTAAACAGCTGGGGTATTGGGGAAATGCTATAATGTGCCCTCGACCTGAAGGCGTTGGATATCGATCTTGCTCTCACGTCGAATGCCGTGGTCTTGGGACTGATAGCAAATATGCTTGATGTCAATGTAATCGGTAGCCAGTCCTCTATCGGCGAACAGAGGGAGATTCGGGTAACAGAGCAAGCTAACATCCTGGCCGATCAAGTAACTTTTGGTCTCGGTGCTATTTAAGTATTCGGCGGGCTCGATGTATCAACTTCAGTCGAGGGAAGTATTATTATTCTCTCTGATGTCGGATCGCTCGTTCAGCAAGGCTTACCATCAGATGTCGCGAGTACTGGCACTCTCTTCCCGGCGGGTAATGTCACAATTGATACCACTCTAGGTGACGCAGCGAGCGCGCGTATCAATTTGAAGTCAGACACAATAGGTGCAGGCACAATCCTGTCGACCCGAGAGGGTATGACTAGTTTGACGGTGGCTGCTGGTCTTGGTGATATGGCGCTGGGTAATTTGTCCGCCGGCGGTGAAATCAACACCTTCACGGTGACAAGCGGCGACGTGATTACCTTGAATGACCTATCTGTTGAGGGCAATACTGTAAGTTTGAACGTCTCTGGCGATATTAACGTAAACGGCATTATCCAAGGTTCTGCCGGTTCTGTCAGTTTGATAACCTCTGGCGGCAGTATCGAGCTTACGCAAGATGTGGCTTCAAATGGCACGCTTTCCCTTACTGCAAATGCGGGCACATTGAATACCCAGGGTCTGTCGTCAGGTGGAGGTTTGAATGTTTCAGCAGGCTGGAATGAAGATTTCCTCCCTAAGTAGTGGTGCGAATGTCACGCTGTCGATTCGACAATCCGATGTTGCGACTGGCGCAACTGCGCCATTCTTTGAGCGAGTCAACGATACAATTGCGGTAGGTGATACCAGTTCGCCTCCTGATGTACGGAATGGTAGCGGCTCTATTTGATATTTGCCCCAGGTCGCGAATGTTGGATCAGTTAAAGCGGCTCAAAACTTTGTCCAGCGAGCGAGCGACGCCATTGGCGCTAGCCATGTACTTACCACTGCGCCTTCAAGCGTCGCAACATCGCTCGACTTATTTTCGGAAGCGAATATTGGTGGACTGCTGTCAGGCGATATCTTCGGTGGTGATTCCTCTGCGATTTCAGCGCAGATTTCGCTGAACCTTTCCGGCACCGAAAGCGCTAGTACCAATGCCGGTCAAACCTCAGCATCACAGCGGGACGATGAGGATGAGGTGGCTGAGGTTGATGAAGCAGCATTCCAGAATCTGAAGAACTATGATTAGAATCCTCAGGGCATTACGATGCTGGAGGATCAGCGCTTTGCCTACGACGATCAAGGGAAAATTTACTTTAAGGTCACCATGCAGACGACTAAGTGTAGTCGCGTCGAGATCTGGTTATGCTGACGCTAACGGACTTGCTGTTGCGCAGCGCTTTGGGCTTCGAAACAATTATGGTTAAGCTTTCAATCGCACTGTTATGTAAAAGCGCTTTGGCGATTTCGTTTGCCATGGCTTCGATTAGCTGAAAGTGGCGGTCCTTGAGCAGGTGTTTGATCTGCTCAGAAATTCCGTAGTAGTCAATAGCGTCATCTAGTTTGTCTGATGCGCCTGCTCGGCTGGTGTCAGTATCTAAGCTCAGGTCTATGGACACCGTCTGCAGGATGTCTCGCTCCCAGTCATAAACACCGATCCTCGTTTCAAAAACCAAACCCGTTATGGTGATTTTGTCCATCAGAGTGTCAGCTCTGTGAGGGGCCATCTCGGTTTTACATCGATGGCGAGAGATTCTGTGTGGCCGGCTTTCAGTCGTTCCAATCCGGCGTAAGCAATCATCGCTCCATTGTCTGTGCAATATTTCAGTTCAGGATAAAACACCTTTCGATTCATTTTTTCCATCAACTCATCTAACCGGATTCTAAGTGCGGAATTTGCACTAACTCCGCCGGCAACAACCAGCGACGGGCTGCCAGTATGCTCAAGCGCACGTTTACATTTAATCCGAATGGTATCGACAACAGCTTCTTGAAACGCGCCAGCGATATTGGCTTTGTCTTGATCACTGGGATCGTCGATATCCGCCAGGGTGTTCATGGTAAATGTCTTGAGTCCGCTAAAGCTAAAGTCGAAGCCAGGGCGGTTAGTCATCGGTCTAGGGAATTTGTAGGCCCCTTTGATGGCGTTTTTGGCGAGTTCGGCAACGGCCGGGCCGCCGGGGTATCCCAGGCCCAACATTTTGGCGACCTTATCGAATGCTTCACCGGCTGCATCATCAACCGATTCACCAAGCATCTGATAGTCCCCAAATGCCTGACAGTTCAAAAGGAGGGTATGGCCACCGGAGACGAGCAATGCAATAAAGGGATAGTCGGGTTTATCTGCAGTCATCATAGGTGCTAGTAGATGGCCCTCCATGTGATGAACACCAATCGCGGGTTTGCTCCATGCAAAAGCCAGAGCTTTGGCAACACTAGCGCCGACCAGTAGTGCTCCTACCAGTCCAGGTCCGGCCGTGTAAGCGATGCCATCGATATCGTCAGCGCTGGAACCGCTTTGCTTTAGACAGTCTTGGATCATCGGCAGGGTTTTTCGAATATGATCCCGTGAAGCCAATTCAGGTACGACGCCGCCATACTCGCTGTGCAGCTCGATCTGGCTAAATAGCAGGTCAGCCATCAATCCTTTTTCATCGTCATAGACGGCGACCCCTGTTTCATCACAGGAAGTCTCGATCCCAATTACACGCAAGTCCGATCCTCCTTTCGTAGCAGTGCGTATGTTACTGATTTATCACGCCAATTTCTGTCAAATATTTGTCGGAGCGACGGGAGCACAAAGCGAATGGGAAGCTTTGCAATTGGATCATGATGAGGCTAGAATGCCGCCCCTTCGCGAAGGAGTAATTGAAGATCCATGCCTAATGTAAAAGTAAAAGAAAACGAACCATTTGACGTCGCCCTGCGTCGTTTCAAGCGTTCATGTGAGAAAGGCGGCGTTTTAGCCGAGGTTCGTCGCCGTGAATTTTATGAAAAACCCACTTCCGTACGCAAGCGTAAGGCGGCAGCGGCAGTAAAGCGCCATGCTAAGAAAGTCCAGCGTGAATCCCGCAAGATGGAACGTTTGTACTAAGCTCCTTGCTCACCTTTACGGCGCTCTGAGTCGACAACCTATGTCCTCCCAAATCAAAACCGAGATCGATTCTGCAGTCAAAGACGCCATGCGCGCCAGAGACAAGCAGCGTCTCGGCGTCTTGCGTCTGATCATGTCCGAATTCAAGCGAATTGAAGTGGACGAGCGTATAGAGTTGGATGACACTAGAGTTCTTGGCGTCCTCGAGAAGATGAATAAGCAACGTCGGGACTCTTTCGAGCAGTTTGAGAAAGCCGGAAGGCAGGACCTCGCGGATCAAGAGTCCTTTGAACTTCGTGTCATTGCTGAGTACACGCCTGAAGCACTCAGCGAACAGGAAATCCAGGCATTGGTTGAAGCTGCAGTGAGCGATACTGGGGCTTCGACGATGAAGGATATGGGTAATTTGATGTCTGTGCTTCGACCGAAACTGCAGGGTCGGGCTGATATGGGTCTGGTCAGCAAATTGGTAAAATCCCAGCTCCAATAGCGTCTCTGTTCAACAGCACTTCCATCCAATAGTACTTTCATTCAATTGAGTTCCGTGACTTGCTTAAGAATCAGGCCGGTGACATGCTCATACATCCTCTAAGCAACATCGCAATCCAAACGTGATTCCTCCTGAATTTATCGATGATGTACTGTCTCGAACCGATATCGTTGAGATCATTGACGCCCGTGTGAAACTCAAAAAGACCGGCCAAAATTACTCTGGGCTATGTCCATTCCATACCGAAAAAACGCCTTCATTCTCCGTCAATGGAGACAAACAATTTTATTACTGTTTTGGTTGTCAGGCTTCGGGCTCTGCAATCAAATTTCTGATGGAATTCGATCGAATGGATTTCATCACTGCGGTCGAGACGCTTGCTGGGCGGGTTGGTCTTGAAGTGCCAAAGGAACAACAATCCCCAGAAGCTGTCGTGCAGCAACAAAAAAGAAAATCCATCTACGAGGTGCTGGAACAAGCAGCAACCTTTTTTAAGCAACAGTTAAAGGAACATGAGAGTCGTGGTCAGGCAGTTACCTACTTAAAAGCTCGCGGAATGTCGGGAGAGATTGCCCGAGACTATGGACTTGGCTTTGCTCCATCGGGGTGGGACAACCTGCTCAAGCAACTGGGTAAGACCAATCACGAGCGTCAGATGTTGATCGACGGCGGCATGGTGATTGAGAAAGCAGAGGAAAAAAAAACCTACGATCGGTTTCGCGAACGCATAATGTTTCCAATCAGAGACTTGCGAGGTCGTGTGATTGCCTTTGGCGGAAGAATTATTGGTGATGGCAAACCGAAGTATTTGAATTCTCCAGAAACGCCTGTCTTTCATAAAAGTCGAGAGTTGTACGGCCTCTACGAGGCTCGACAGCAGAATAAGAAGCTTGAGCAGTTGCTGGTGGTTGAGGGTTATATGGACGTTGTCGCACTTGCGCAGCATGGTATTCACTTTGCTGTTGCAACTTTGGGCACAGCCACAACCAACGAACACCTTGAGCGGTTGTTTCGCATGGTTTCCCGAGTCGTCTTCAGTTTTGATGGCGATACCGCTGGTCGGAATGCAGCCTGGAAAGCGCTTCAAATCTCGCTTCCTCATCTAAGAGATGGCCGGTCAGCGAGATTTTTGTTTGTGCCCGACGGAGAAGATCCTGATTCTCTAATTCGAGCCGAAGGATATGAAAAGTTTGCTCAACGAATTCAAGATGCCCAGCATCTTCCTGATTTTTTCTTCGAGAAATTGACAATCGACGTCGATATTAACAGTCTCGATGGCAAGGCTGCACTCAGTCAAGTTGCCATGCCGATGATCAATCAGATTCCCAAGGGAGTGTTTAAAGAGTTGATGATGGGAGAGTTATCCAATATCACCAATTTGACTCCTGAGAAACTCCAGTCTTTCAGCGAGGCCGAGCAGGTCCTTCCTTCAAGAATCGATCGAGCGCCGCCGCCTGCTGTGGATATGGACGGTTATGATGGTATCGACCCCGGAGAGCCAGATGATGATTTCCCCAATTTTCATGGCTATGAAGATTTGCCTGCTGACCGAGTGCCCTTATCTTCACTTGCTCAGAAGGCGCTACAAATCCTTCTGATTCAACCTGAGGTGTGTGTTCACTTAACGTCGGATAGCCTGGCGCAGATTAAAGAAGATCAGGGCTCCACGCTGCTTGCAGAGGTGCTTTCGCTGATCATGGAAGATGATATTCGCTCTCCAGTTCTGTTGCTCGCGCGATACCAGGGCTCTGAAGATTTTGAGCCATTACGTCGGTTAGCTGAGAAAGAACAGTTGCTAGCACCTCAGGACCTTGAAGATGAGTTTTTAGGCACAATTAAGAAGCTCACGGAATCGCGGCAAAAAAATTCCAAGGCTGCAATTAGGGCTCGATTGCTTTCTAAGCCTTTTTCTCAACTGTCGCAGGAGGAGAAGGATCAATTGAGGACGCTTTCCAGGTAAATGACTTTGACTATCTAGCAGGCTTGCTTCATGGGCTTGGGAACTTATAGTGCGCTGCACGAATCGTGCCTAAATTACACGAAAAATCAGAGACTTGAAGTGGAAACATAGCATTTCAGTCGATATAATGTCCGGCTCTTCGCCCCCATCTTTTTCAAGGACCCCTATGACGAGTGGATTAGCACAGCAACAGTCTCGCCTGAAAGACCTCATCAGCAAAGGTCGCGAACAAGGCTATTTAACATACGCCGAAGTGAACGATCACCTGCCTGATGAGATTTCTGATCCGGAGCAGATCGAAGACATCATCGGCATGATCAATGACATGGGAATTGCCGTCCATGAAACCGCACCTGAATCAGACGACCTAATGGCAGAGGGTGATTCAACGGATGAATTGGCAGCTGAAGAAGCGGCTGCAGTTCTTGTTGCAGTTGAAAATGAGGCAGGGCGGACTACAGATCCGGTCCGCATGTATATGCGGGAAATGGGCACTGTTGAACTTTTGACTAGGGAAGGTGAGATTGTCATTGCCAAGCGAATTGAAGAAGGGATTCGTGATGTGCTGCATGCCGTTGGACATTTCCCCGGTACTGCAGACGCCATCTTGGCGGAGTATGAAGCTTCACAAGAAGAAGAAGGTAAGCTCGCGGACATGTTGATCGGCTTTCTGGATCCAACCGAGTTTGTACCCCCTGCTGCACAGGTTGTGCCAGGAGAAAAGAAAGACGAGGATGAAGAAGAAGAGGATAAAGGGGCTGATCCAGTCAAAGCTGCAGAGCGTTTTGAAATCCTCAGAAAGCAAATCAAGAAGACCGAACGTGCAGTTAAAAAGCACGGCCGTGGCACGCCTCAGGTAGAAAAAGAACTGACTGCATTGGGCGATGCGTTTCAATTCTTTAAACTGGTTCCGAAGCACTACGATAGAATCGTTAGTTCCGTGCGCGATGTTCATGCTCAAGTTCGACGCCAAGAGCGTCATATCATGAACACCTGTATTCGCCGCGCAAAGATGCCGCGCAAAATATTTTTGGAGCAATTTTCTGGCAAAGAAGATGACCTGAAGTGGGTTCAGAAGCAGATTAAGGCCGGTCACGATGGCCTGAAGCCTTTCGAAGACGAGCTCGTCCGCGCCCAGAAGAAAGTTAAGAATATTTCAGCCCAAACTGGCATGTCGATTTCTGAGATTAAGGACATTAATCGCAGAATGTCGATTGGTGAAGCAAAAGCCCGGCGCGCCAAGAAAGATATGGTGGAGGCTAACCTTCGGTTGGTAATTTCAATTGCGAAGAAGTACACCAACCGTGGTTTACAGTTCCTAGACTTGATTCAGGAAGGCAACATTGGCCTGATGAAAGCGGTAGACAAGTTTGAATATCGTCGCGGTTACAAATTTTCTACCTATGCTACCTGGTGGATCCGTCAGGCTATTACCCGGTCTATCGCTGACCAGGCTCGAACCATTCGAATTCCCGTGCATATGATTGAGACGATTAATAAGCTATCTCGAATTTCTCGCCAGATGCTTCAGGAGATGGGTCGTGAGCCTACTCCAGAAGAGCTTGGTGTTCGCATGGACATGCCGGAAGACAAGGTTCGACGTGTTCTAAAAATTGCGAAAGAGCCCATCTCTATGGAAACACCAATTGGTGATGATGAAGACTCGCACCTCGGAGATTTCCTTGATTCCAATAATAGCCTTGGAGATAGTGCTGCGGTGGGATCTCCTATTGACACTGCTACGGACGAAGGTTTGCAGGAAGCGACTCGAGGGGTTCTTGCTGGGCTCACAGCTCGTGAGGCAAAGGTTCTCCGAATGCGATTCGGTATCGACATGAATACCGACCACACTTTGGAAGAGGTCGGAAAGCAGTTTGATGTGACTCGCGAGCGTATTCGCCAGATTGAAGCGAAAGCGTTACGTAAACTCAGGCACCCAACTCGCTCGGATCATTTGAAGAGCTTTTTGGACGAAACCTCGAACTAGTTTGTTCGAACTGAAAAAGCCCGCTTTTAGCGGGCTTTTTTGTGGTCTTGGCGCCGGTTTCTGATAGAATCCTCGCCTTCGCAAAGAGGGCCCATAGCTCAGTTGGTTAGAGCGTCCGACTCATAATCGGCCGGTCCCAGGTTCGAGTCCTGGTGGGCCCACCAAATTCATGGTTTTGCGAAGCAAAATATGAATAGAAACCCCCTAAGTCCTCAGTCCTCAGTCCGCTGCTGCAGCGTTTCCCAACGGAAAATTGCGAGAACGGAACGAAGGCAAACCTCCGTTACTAAGAATCCGGTGCCGGCGCTGGATGAACCCCACTCGGCGTGCCCCACTCGGCGTGCCCCACGTTCCAGATAGACTTGGTCTTGTCAGTCTTGCTGATTGTTTAGAACTCTCTTTCGATTTTTAGTGTT
>JBLHQQ010000014.1:0-19903 GCA_047625245.1 Candidatus Azotimanducaceae bacterium | reverse complement strand
TTTGATCGATCCTAAATGGGTATCTCGCTACGACTGAACTGGCTTTTGAGAGCCTATCCACCAGTTTTCAAGGGTCATTGTTTACATTATCATCACGAATCTTAAAGGGCCCAAGAGCCCAAAAATGAGGACTGGGCGTTAAATATGCAGAAATCACGAATTTACGGTGTCATGACAGCAAGTACAGTGCTTGTTGGTGGTGCCATGATTTTTCTGCTACCAGAGCTCGACGTCAGTCTAATAGCCATTGTTGTCGTTGGACTTCTTGTGGCGATGGTAGCCCCGGTTATTCTGATTGGCATCACGATCAATAAATTGAAAGGTGATGTTGAAGAGAAAAAGACTGAGTTGAGGCGTCAGGGCGATGAGCTCAATAACCTCAAGTCCAAGTTTTCTGCGGTCACCACCCTCGATGAGTTAACGGGCTTCTCAAACCAGCGTCACTTTTTGGAATCGTTAACTCAGCATCGAACCATGAGTGAGCGGGGCAACTACGAATTTACCCTAGCGCTAACGCAAGTCGACCAGTGTGCCGAGATTATTGAGAAACAAGGGCTATCCCGCGGCAACGAGGTGCTTATTTTGTATTCTCGAATTGTTAAGGCAGCATTGCGAGAAGTAGATGTCACTGCTCGATTCGAAGCAGATAAGTTTGGCTTGATTTTGTCAGGTTGTTCCGAGCGGGATGCTTTGCAAATCATTAACCGAATTAGTCAGCTGATCAGTCAAATCCAGGTTGATGATCAGTACGACGTGAAGATTACGTCTTCTGGTGGTATCACGACCTTCCACGGTACAGAAACCACAGAAGGTTTGATCAATCATGCCGAGCAAGCTCTGGACTTTGCCGTTGAGCAAGGCCGTGACCGAGTTGCTGGGTTCAACTACATAAACCCTGAGAAACAGCCTAAAGCTAACGCCTTCGCTGCTTCATCGGGGAGTGCCACTTAGTTCAAAGTTCTAAGCCGGTTGGTAGTTAACGGGTAATGGGTTTTCCAGAAACAGTGAAGCTTGCGGCATAAATCCCTCTGACATTTCTCCCATCAATCCTGGCATCTGCCTCGGTGAAAAATGATCCTTGGTTGCTAACATTTCCTTAGTACTCCACCATTTGAACCCCATCGCCCAGCTCCGTTCATAGTCGAGCATATTTTCCATAGTTGGCTCGAACTGTGGCACTCGCGCAAGAAAGTATTGCTCATGAGATTCTCGCGGCTTGTTTTGAAAAACAAAGTTGATGGTGGTATGCCAAATCGGTTCGATTTTACCATTGATCGTAAATCCGGTTTCCTCGAATACTTCGCGACGAGCACAGTTTTCTGCAGACTCACCTGGATCAATGCCTCCACCTGGTAGTGTCCAGGCTCCACCGGGTATCCAGGGTAGGTTCATCTTTAACAGCAGAACAGCATTATCCGGGGTGTAGAGTACTGCTCGGGCTGCGTGACGAATAATAGGTTTCATTGGTGCAGTCTAACACCTACCTTCATAACGAAAGTCGACGATAACTTTCTCGGTGTTCGTGATGAGTACGCGATTGCAGGACCCGCCTCCTGCACCGTTGTGCCTACCCAGTTCTTTGCGTGCTTCACCAATCGTTTTGCCGATAAAGTTGGCTAGTGGATCTGGCTAAAAAACCTAAGCATAAGAGCAGTAAACATCTAATTGTTGTTAGTCTCACAATTGATCGATCCTGGATTCTATGATCGATGATGGTGAAATAATCACAGTATTATTTCAATACTACAGTGCGCAAATAATCTTTAGCAAAAGTGATTCTAACCGTGTTCCGGCAACCCTGGGTTGGGACCTTTACCCGCTGAAAAAAACGCGATTTCCTTAGCATCGGCTTCAACACTGACTCGAAAAACCAGATCATTGTCCTGGTGGATCGCCAGAGTTTGCGCTGCGTCGTAGCCCATGAGATACGCCACCATCACCTTGCCAATCATGCCGTGGGAAACTACTGCAATATTTCGATATTCTGTGGTGAGTAACTCTTCCAGAAAAGGGCGCGATCTTTCGAACATGTCAGGATAGTTTTCGCCATTCGGTGCGCGGTAGCTGAATCGGTCTGCCTCTAGTGCTTGCCATTCCTTTTCCCATTTAACTCGAATGTCTGCATACATCTCACCGCTCCAGTCGCCGCAATCCCATTCCATGATTCGATCATCATAGGTGGGTTCGAGCTTAAGGTATTGGTTGATGATTTCTGCGGTCTGCCTGGTCCTATCCAAAGGAGAAACAAACAGGGCTTCTATATCGAGTGTTTGTAGTAGTTGGCCATTCACGTCCGCATGGCCCCGGCCCCGCTCATTTAAATTGGAGTTCCACTGGCCCTGCATGCGGGCAATGGCGTTCCACTCGGTTTGACCGTGACGTACAAAGTAAATGTGCTTCATCAAAAACCTGTTAGCGACTAGAAAGGCAGAAGACTATCACGCATTTCGGAGTTTCTGGGGGAAGCCGGATTCCATCATCCGCTTGCTACATCGCAGCAGCCCACAAAACCACTAAAAGCTGTCGCTGTTAATTCAGCTCCAATTTCTATTTCGTCGCCTCATACGTTTGGCGATTGCTTATTAAAATGCATCGACCATGGAATTCGGATGCATGGTGTTCAAAAAAATATCCGTTTATGCTGATTCAAGCAAATGGAAGAACTTGGATACCGTAATGAAGATTGATCACCTGATGTGGGCTTGCTCAGATCTTGATGCTGGGATCGCAGAAATCGAGCTGCTATCAGGTGTAAAAGCCGAATACTCTGGGAGCCACACTGGTCTGGGCACTCGTAATGCCTTGCTGTCGTTAGGAGATGACTGTTATCTGGAAATCATTGCGCCGGATCCTGAGCAATCCTTAACAGATAATTTTGGTAGACGTTTAGCGAGCTTAAACATGTCCGGGCTGCTTTCCTGGGCTGTCAGTTATAGAGGATTGGCACAGCTGAAGAATGAGTTAGTAGCGAAAGGAATAAACACCAGTTCAATCCGCACAACGACTCGTGAAAATGCAGTAGGAGAATCCCTTACCTGGGAATTACTGTTTGTGAAAAACCTGGTGGGCGCGCCGTTCTTTATTGATTGGTTAGATTGCGTGCACCCAGCGAAGACAAGCCCGAAGGGTTGTGAGCTTGGCATTTTGAAAGTACCAAGCTCTGATCTCCCGTCATATAAAAAGATATTTGGAGATATCGATAGTCTTGAACTCAGTGAGGGTGACTCAAATCCGGCGGCATTGATTCAATCTCCCTTCGGTGAGGTATTCATTTCGGCTCTACCAGAGCGGTTGGCTATTTTCTAGGAGTGGTCCACGATAGATTTTGATTGTGATAGCCTCCAAAAATGAAAGACTGTAACCAATGCGGCAAATGTTGCCAGAAATACGGCGGAGACGGTGGCCTGAGCGCAACTGCTGAAGAAATTGACTGGTGGCAAAGCCACCGCCCAGAGATCGCGCGGTTTGTTCAAAAGGGCCAGATCTGGATTGACTCAGAAACCGGCAAGCACCTGAGTGGTTGTCCCTGGCTTAAGAAAGAACCCGGCCAAGAAAAATATACCTGTGACATTTACTTTGATCGCCCCGAGGATTGCCGCGACTACCCCAGTCTTGTCAGTGAAATGATTCGCGATGGCTGCGAAATGATTGAGCTACGGGACTTATCTGATCCTAAAGCTCAGCAAAAGTTAGATCAGCTGATGGATCGGGGATAAGTGGGCCTTTTGACCAATCTGTATCGAAAGACGCCGAATAGAACTCCGACCTAAGGATTAGCTCGCGTTTCTGGCGAGTGTGTTGTGGCTCTGCCCTTAATAGATTGCTGACGATCGTGCGGCTCTGGATAACAATTCCAGCAATGCCTTTCACGCCACAAGGTCTATCTGCAAGCGAAGGGTGGCTGTTACTTCTTGGTCGTTGAAAAAGGCTCTGATCCGCTCGTGATGTCGGGTACGAGCGAAACCGAGTTTTAGGACAACTGGGTCATTACGCTTCGGTGGCCTTTTTCTTCAAACGCCTCATGCCATGTAACCAGCGATCGATATCGTCGCCTTTGCGGCGAACATAGTCCTCAACCTCGGGATGCGGCAGGACATAAAAGCGTTCCTCCTTAAGTGTTTCAATGACGGTTTGTGCGAGTTGATCGGCTTCGATGATCCCATCTGTTTGGCCGTCACCCAAGCTCCTGGGCGCCATCGCTGTATTAACTCCCTGGGGACAAAGCACTGACACTTTAATACCATCGTCACCGTGGGTGATGGAGAGGAACTCTGCAAATTTCACCGCGGCCGCTTTACTGACGGTGTACGGGCCCGAGCCAATCGCAGCCAAAAGACCGGCCGCAGACGACGTGTTTAGAAAATAGCCATCTCCACGTTCAATCATCGAGGGTAATGCTGCTTTGGCTGCAAAGACGTGCGCCATGACATGCAGCTCCCACTGTTGCTGCCAGGTCTCTGTCTCCGCGTCGAGAATGAGCCCAGCACCACCGGCGCCAGCATTGGAACAAAAGAGATCGATTTGGCCGTGTTTGGCAATGGTGCGGTCTACCAGATCCTGAATGTCGGCTTCGTTAGTGACGTTGCAAACTTCGCCATCACAGCCAAGCTCCGCAGCGGCAGCTTTGACGGCATGTTCAGAAAGATCAGCGAGGATTACCGCCTTGGCGCCTTCTGCTAGAAAAGCTTTGCCCATTGCCTTGCCAATACCACCGCTACCGCCTGTAATAATGGCGACTTTGTTTTTCAGTTCCATGTGCTATTCCCCCGCGATTCATTAAGACGAACACGATAATTAGCCAGGACCTGAAGTGCTACAAAAAACTGAACTTCCTGCGGTGGGGATTCGACGAGAGCGCATAGCTCTTGCCGACTTTTAAATGACTAAGGTTGGTGGAGGCGGCGGGAATTGAACCCGCGTCCGTCAGTACTCTGCCTTCGGCTCTACATGTTTATTCCGTTTATTATTTAACCCCTCACTGGCCCAACGAAAAGGGATTAAGAGGCGAGCTTGCTTTAAGTTTAACTGTGTTAGCCACAAGCAGGGCCTAGCAGCGGTCCCATGAGTCGTGCACCCGGATTGAATACATGGGCACATTCGCCCCGGGTCAAGCTGTTGCTAAATTACTCTAAAAGAGTTTTTTAGGCAGCTAGTGCGTAGTTTTCGTCATTGGCAACTGTGAAAGTTACAGTAATTGATTTACGAGAGTTACTACCCTCTCGACATGCACCTTGGGGTTCGTTACCGGCGTCGAATCCAAATCGCCCCCGTAAACCTTTAGTAGGCCGGCTATTTTACGGTAATTGTGCAGCTTCACAAGGGGTACTCGCGGACTGCGAGATAAGAGCGAGATAAGAACGAGAGAGAGGCGAAAAGGTATAGGAAGTACGAGAAGTATTGCCTAGTTGTTGTGGGCTTTCATGACCCGGGCTTTGTCGCGATTCCAGTCCCGCTCCTTCATAGTAGCGCGCTTGTCGTGTAGCTTCTTGCCGGTAGCGAGAGCAATTTCTAGTTTGACGTTATGCCCCTTCCAGTAAATTGAGAGGGCAACGCAGGTTTGTCCTTTTGCCTGGGTGGCATTGATCAGACGGGCGATTTCTTGTTTGTGTAACAATAACTTTCGTACTCGGGTCGGCTCCGCCAGGATGTGGGATACAGCGGTGTTCAGGGGCGTGATGCTCATGCCGCTAACAAATGCCTCGCCACCTTTTATAAATACATAGCTCTCGGTTATTTGGCATTTACCAGCACGCAGGGCTTTGACCTCCCAGCCGGTCAAGACTAAGCCCGCCTCAAACTTGTCTTCGATTTGAAATTCAAATCTAGCGCGTTTGTTTTTGGCGATATTGCCTGGCGAATTCGCTTTTTTGGCCATGGGGGTCTCGATTGCTGGGCGGCCATTATAGAGCGCAGTGCTTGGCGTGCAAGTCCTGCAGGTGGTCGCTCGCACAATGAATAAGGATAACTATGCTTGATGTAGGTCAGCCGTCTCTTTTGAGACAGGAAACCAGCCAGGTTAATTACCCATTAGTTCGGCGTTGTTTATAGGCTGGTTTGCGCAGATGTGCTTACTCTTCTGGTGGTTTCAATATCGGTTTCTGTTGATTTGGGTCACTTTTGATGGGGAAGTTTTCTCAAAAGTTGGCCCGAACGCGACAACCTAATGGCATCAATGCGTATTGAGGCATTGGGTTAAATACCTGACAATGCGGTAAATAATTCTCAGGTGTTAATGCATGTCCTCTAGCGACTCAGTACACGGCATGTGGTCTTCGCGCTTTATGTTTATTCTCGCTGCCGCTGGGTCTGCGGTTGGTTTGGGCAACATTTGGCGATTCCCCTATGTTGCTGGAGAGAATGGTGGTGGCGCTTTTGTTCTGGTTTATCTGGTTTGTATTTTCCTGATCGGTATCCCGATTCTGACATCTGAAATTCTACTTGGCCGTGCTGGCAGAAAAAGCCCAATCAATACGATGGCAGGGCTGGTAAAACATTCTGGTGCGAGTAAGGCCTGGAACATCATCGGCTGGATGGGTGCTCTTGCTGGATTCATGATTCTTTCCTTCTACGCGGTGATTGCAGGGTGGGCCATGTCTTATGTGTTCTCCTCTGCATCTGGGGTGTTCGTTGGCATAGACGGGGGCGGCGCAGCTAAGGTGTTCAATGATTTTGTTGGAGATCCGACCCAGGTTCTTATTTGGCACGGTATCTTCATGTTAATCACAATTTATATCGTCGGTCGCGGCGTCAATGACGGGCTGGAACAGGCGGTCAAATACTTGATGCCTGCGCTATTTGTGCTGCTACTTTTGCTGGTGGGTTACTCCTCAACCACGAGCCATTTTGGCGAAGGACTATCTTTTCTGTTTTCCTTCAATGTTGAACTGCTTACCTGGAATGGTGTTCTAATCGCGATGGGCCAGGCGTTCTTTACTTTGAGTCTGGGTATGGGTGCCATCATGACTTATGGCGCCTACATGCCAAAAGATGCATCTATTGTGGGCTCAGCGACAATTATTGCGCTGATCGATACCTCTGTAGCGTTGCTGGCTGGCATGGCCATCTTCCCTCTGGTGTTTGCCAATGGTCTAGAAAGTAGTTCAGGACCGGGACTCATGTTCATCACGTTGCCGCTTGCCTTCGGGCAGATGAGTGGTGGTGTGATCTTCGGCACAATGTTCTTTGTACTGGTCACTTTTGCAGCCGTCACGTCAGCGATCTCCCTAATCGAACCTGCTCTTGCTTGGCTGGTAGAGCACTTGCGTGTGAGCCGTGTGAGGGGAGCAATTTTGGTCGGTGGCGTGGCCTGGTTTGTCGGTCTTGGCAGTGCGTTCTCCACCAACATCTGGTCTGACGTGATGATTCTGCCAGGCATGGATTTCTTCAATTCAATGGATTATATCTCCAACAACATCATGCTGCCTTTGGGTGGGATGCTGATCGCGCTATTCTCTGGCTGGGTGGTCGATAAGTCGATTAGTCAGGATCAACTCCAGCTTAGCCCGAAACAGTTCGCTCTGTGGGAAGTGTTAGTCCGATTTGTTGCGCCATTGGCAGTCGGTATGGTGTTTGTGATGACCTTTGTATAACTCGGCGGGAAATCCAGGCTTTTGATTCGATGAGAAGCATCCAACGTTCGGCACTTGTGCCCTACTCGCCGGCACAAATGTTTGATGTCGTCAATGATGTGGCGCACTACAGCGACTACCTGCCCTGGTGTGAACGCAGCCGGGTGATACGTCAATCCGAATTTCAAATGGTGGCCAGCATTGAGATGAAAGCAACGGGTATTCGGCAAAGCTTTACGACTAAAAATGCTTTGGATAGACCTAATAGAATTAGCATGTCGCATGTGGAGGGTTTGTTTTCGAGCTTGCATGGCGAGTGGGCTTTTAAAGCCCTGGGTGATGAGGGTTGTAAGGTAAGTCTGGATTTAAATTTTGACATGCCGCGCGCAATGGCCGTTATGGGTGCCGGACGTGTATTTGATAATGCGGCTGACAAGATGGTCGAAGTCTTCTGCGTGCGGGCTGCTGAGCTTTATGGATGAGATTAAAATTGAGGTGGTTTATGTCGGTGTCAGCAGTCAATTTCGTAAAGACCTAACGCTGCCTGCCACAAGCGACGTCCAGCATAGTTTGAATGCCTCAGGGGTGCTTGCCGCTTTTCCTGAGTTAACGCCTGAGGTGCCGGTTGGCATTTATGGTAAGAAAGTTTCCAGATCGCAAATTTTGAAGGACGGCGACCGGGTCGAGATTTATCGCCCGCTGGTTTTCGATCCGAAACAGGCCCGACGCAACAGAGCTGCTCGAAAGACTTCTTAGCGGTTCTTGTTAACTCTGCGCAGCCCTGGGTAAATTATGACTCGGTTTTCGCAAGGGATCCCGACGGCGCATAGTCACCTTCGAAGTAATTCAATCGTTCATCGATAAAGTACACGTGGAGATTACGCTGCAGCCTTTCGAGGCCTGGAATATCGATAGTATAAATGTAATCCCAGCGTTCTTTGTTTAGATGATCAGCAACAACGGGATTGCCCAAAACAAACTGTACCTGACGTTTTGTCATACCAGGTTTCAATTTGTCGATCATAGCTTGGGTGACCACGTTACCTTGTTGGATCGTAATTCTGTGAACTCCAGGGAATTCCAAGGACGAACAGCCGCTAAGAAAAAGGGCAAGTACTAGTGCAGAGCAAATATTTCGCATAGGTCTTGTTCGCATGGTTGGGATGGATTTCACTCGACTTGAGAATAAGAATCTTTGGCAATTGAATCTTAAAAACGAGATACTACAGTAAACCATCAAATGCTTTAACCTCTTATGGCTGCAGAATCTCAGGAAATCAAAGACGCCGGTCTCAAAATCACTTTACCTCGGGTTAAGATTCTTCAAATACTAGAAAGTTCAAGCATCCACCATATGAGTGCAGAAGATGTTTATAAAGCTCTTTTGACGAAAGGTGAAGAAATTGGTCTTGCCACCGTTTATCGGGTGCTAACTCAGTTCGAAGATGCCGGTCTGGTTGTCAGGCACAACTTTGAAGGCGGTCATTCAGTTTTTGAAGTCGCAACTGAAGAGCATCATGACCATATTGTCTGTGTGAAGTGTGGCCGTGTTGAAGAATTCCGCGACGATGAGATTGAAGCCCGGCAGCAGTCCGTCGCCAGCAACCTCGGCTTCGAGCTGACGGATCACAATCTGAATATGTACGGACTTTGCCCTGATTGTCGCAAATAAGCTGGCAGTTTAGGCCTGAGCGCTGTGATACATTTCTTCCGCGTGGGCGATGGAATGTTCCGTCATATCCAACCCTCCAAGCATTCGTGCAATTTCTTTTACTCGCCCCTCATCGTCTAGCTGTCTGACGACACTTGTTGCGAGCTTGCCATGGGTCGCCTTCTCGACGGTGAGGTGTTGATGCCCCTGGGCGGCCACTTGCGCCAGGTGAGTGACGCAAATGATCTGGGCTTTTAGGCCGAGGTTGCGCAACAGCGTCCCAACCACTTCCGCAACACCACCACCAATGCCAACATCGACCTCATCGAAAACGAGACTCGGCACCCTGGAGGTGTCTGCTGTCGTGACCTGAATAGCAAGACTAATGCGGGACAATTCTCCACCGGAGGCAATCTTGTTCAGGGCGCGAGGTGTTTGACCCGGGTTCGTGCTGATCAAAAACTCGATTTCTTCAAGGCCGTTGGCGGCGAGTTTTTCTGTCCCGACCGCCTTGAGTGACACAGCGAACTTTGCGCCGGTCATGCCAAGCCCCGCCAACTGTTTGGTCACCGCTGTCTCTATGGTTTTTGCGGCTTTCTTGCGTTTGGCGGACAATTGGCCTGCTTGTTTCAGGTAGTCCGCTTTCAGCCTTTCAAGCTCGCTCTCAAGCTCAGCTGCCTCAGAATCGATATTCTGTAGGGTCTCGAGTTCCGCCTGGATATTTTCCGTCAGCGCGGAAAGCTGTGGGGGCTTAATTCGATGTTTGCGGCAGAGGTCATAAATTGCCGAGAGTCTTTCTTCAACCTCCTTGAGTCGCCCTGGATCGATCTCAAAACCGGCACTGAATCGTTGCAAGTCAGCGACAGCCTCCTCCAACTGGATTTTCGCGGAGGTAAACATTTCCAGCATGGGCGCGAGATCAGGTTCATTCACGAGAGTGAGTTGGGTGATGCTTTTACTCATCTGATCAACTGCAGAACTACGATCATCTTCTTCGCAGAGCTGAATGGCAGCCTGACAGGCCATCAGAATATTCTCACCATTTGAGAGTTTCTTCTGCTCTGCCTCAAGCTTTTGGTCTTCATCAGCCTTCATTCCAAGCTGTTCAATTTCTTCCAACTGGTAAGCCAGCAATTGTCCCCGAGCGGTTTGCTCTTCCGTGCTGGACAGAATCTCTTCGAGCCGAAGGCGAGTGGTTTCAAACTCCTGTTGGATGCCTGCAACCTTGACTGATAGATCGACGGCCGCAGCGAATTCATCCAATAACTTCCGATGCGTCTCACGCTTCAGTAGTGATTGATGTTCGTGCTGGGAATGAATGTCTGCCAGGGTATCGCCGAGAGTTTTCAAATCCGCGAGGGTACAAGGAGCGCCATTAATAAAGGCTCTAGAGCGGCCTTCCTTGGTAATCACTCTGCGCAGAATGCATTCGCTGTCTTCAGTGTCAAGATCATGTTCTTTGAGCCAGATGACGGCTTCTCGATTATGACGAATATCGAAGCTCGCAAAAATTTCGGTCTTGTCGCGATGCAACCCAATGCTTGCGGCATCGGCTCGATTACCAAGAGTTAACGCCAACGCATCGAGCATGATTGACTTACCGGCGCCGGTTTCACCGCTGACCACGGTCATACCTCCGGACAGATCTAGTTCCAGATGGTCTACCAGTGCAAAGTTATTGATGGTGAGGTGATTTAGCATTTGGGCTCCCGCTTTCTGTGTGCATTAAACAAACTAAGTTGTAGCGGTGCAATGATTCCTCGATGACCGATTGGTAACATTTTATGGGTCATGTATATTTGAGCTGTGAGTGACGAGACAAACATACTGTGAGTGAGCTACCGGAAACCAGCATAAAAGAGCAGATACTGCTCAAGCATCTGGTGGAACGCTATATTCTGGACGGTCAGCCGGTTGGGTCGAAAACCCTGGCTCAGAACCCTGAACTGAATGTTAGTTCTGCGACCATTCGCAATGTGATGGTCGATCTCGAGGCCAAAGGCTATGTGACCTCTGCACATGCCTCCGCAGGCAGGGTGCCGACACAGCAAGGCTATCGGTTGTTTGTGGACAATCTGCTCACCATTCAGCCCCTGGATAAGATCGATCTCACTCAAGTGAGTCGTCAACTTGATCCTGATATGTCAGCCCAGGAACTGGTGGAATCGGCCTCGAGTATTTTGTCAGAAGTGACTCATATGGCAGGTTTGGTGACGATTCCGCGCAGAGATCAAACGATCCTAAGGCATCTAGAGTTTTTGCCGCTCAGCGATCAGCGTGTTCTGGTTATCCTGGTGCTAGATGACCATGAGGTCCAAAACCGGGTGATTCAAACTGGCAGCGAATACTCGGAACAGCAGCTTCGCGAGGCTGCCAACTTTATCAACCACTCTTTCGTCGGTCAGGATGTGATGCAGATTCGCCGTCGCCTCATCGATTCTATGCAAAATGATCGTGAGAGCATGAATTCACTGATGGCCACTGCCATCGAGATAGCGGAAAAGAGCTTGCCCGACGAAAATGATGCGATTCCGGACTATGTCGTTGCGGGTCAGGAAAACCTGCTCGATATTGGCCAGGACTCGACTGCGTCAGACTTGAGGGCCCTGTTCCAGGCCTTTTCGACCAAGAACGATATTCTTGATCTGCTCGACCGCTCGATGGAAACCAAAGGTATTCAGCTGTTTATCGGGCAGGAATCAGGCTATGAAATTTTAGATGAGTGCAGTGTTGTCACTTCCGCCTACCGAATCGATGGTAAGCAGGTCGGCGTACTCGGTGTCGTGGGTCCGACCCGGATGCCCTATGAGCGGGTGATTCCGGCTGTTGATGTCACCGCCCGGCTTCTATCGGCAGCGCTCGGAGGTGTTCGAACCAGAAAACCCGGCTAATCTCGCATAATCTTCTATATAAGATCCCGCAATTTCATCAAAAGCCCTTGAATGGAGTATGGGTAATCCCCATATAGGCCTCCACATGAGTTGATTAGCCAGTGGAAAGGGGTGTTATGGCCGATTCCGATCAAAATAATGAACAGAAATTAGACGCAGAATTAGATGTGGCGGCGACTGCCGCTGAATCTGATGCGACGCAAACAGACGAGATAGTTGAAGTCGACCTTGCGGCGGAGCTTGTTGCTGCAGTAGAAGAAGCAGCCAAATACCGGGATGTTGCATTGCGAGCTGAGGCCGAGATGGAGAATGTGCGCCGTCGTGCTGCTCGGGATGTGGAACACGCCCACAAGTTTGGCATCGAGAAGCTCATCCAAAATATCCTGCCAGTAATCGATAGCCTGGAAAAAGGTATCGAGTCTGCCGAGCAAGCCAGTGCTGACGAGGGTGCGACTAAAGCCATCATTGAAGGCATGAATCTGTGCCTGAAAATGCTAACCGAAGTATTGGTAAAAGAAGGGCTCAGTATTGTGGACCCCTCCGGCGAACCTTTTAACCCCAATCTACATCAAGCGATGTCGATGGTGGAAAACCCGGATATGGAACCAAATTCCGTTGTTGCCGTGATGCAGAAGGGTTACACCTTAAACGAACGGTTAGTGCGGCCGGCAATGGTGATGGTATCAAAGGCGCCTGCTGGTGATTCCGGTACTGAGACGGTTTAAACGATACAACAACGCGGCTACTGACTTGAGTTCGTGGCTCTTGAATACGAGAGCCGGGTGCCAATATAGAGATTGAAATTGAATTGATTCGGCGCAGAAGCCGGAAACATGGAGAATAGAAATGGGAAAGATTATCGGTATTGACCTTGGAACGACCAATTCCTGTGTTGCGGTCATGGAAGGCAAGAGTGCGAAGATTATTGAAAATTCCGAAGGCGATCGCACCACGCCGTCGATCATTGGTTATGCTGATGACGACGAAATATTGGTCGGCCAGTCTGCAAAGCGACAGGCTGTCACTAATCCACAAAACACGTTGTTTGCGATCAAACGACTGATCGGGCGTAAATTCAAAGATGAAGTTGTTCAGCGCGACATCAAAATGGTGCCGTACAAGATTGTCGGCGCGGACAATGGCGATGCCTGGGTAGAGGTTAAAGGCAAGAAGATGGCGCCTCCGCAGATTTCGGCACAAGTGCTGGCGAAAATGAAAAAAACTGCTGAGGACTACCTGGGTGAAGAGGTCACTGAAGCTGTGATCACGGTTCCTGCCTACTTCAACGACTCCCAGCGTCAGGCGACTAAAGACGCCGGAAAGATCGCTGGCCTCGATGTGAAGCGAATTATTAACGAGCCAACTGCTGCGGCCCTTGCCTATGGCATGGATAAGAGCCCAGGCGATGCGACCATTGCAGTTTATGACCTGGGCGGTGGTACTTTCGATATCTCCATTATTGAGATCGCTGATGTCGACGGTGAGAAGCAATTCGAAGTGCTGTCTACCAACGGCGATACGTTCCTCGGTGGTGAAGACTTCGATATGCGCTTGATCGAGTACTTGGCTGATGAATTCAAGAAGCAAGAAGGTATGGATCTGCACAATGATCCTCTTGCTTTGCAGCGTCTGAAAGAAGCAGCTGAGAAAGCCAAGATCGAACTGTCATCAAGTCAGCAAACTGAAGTCAACCTGCCTTACATTACTGCGGACGGCTCTGGCCCCAAGCACCTCGTGATCAAGGTCACTCGGGCGAAGCTGGAATCTCTAGTAGAAGATCTTGTTGATCGCACACTTGAGCCGCTTCGGATGGCAATGAAAGATGCCGACACGAGTATCTCGGAAATCAACGACATCATTCTGGTCGGTGGTCAGACTCGTATGCCAATGGTGCAGGAGAAGGTTAAAGCTTTCTTCAACAAAGAAGCTCGTAAAGACGTTAACCCTGATGAGGCGGTTGCGATGGGTGCCTCTATCCAGGCAGCAGTATTGTCTGGTGATGTAAAAGACGTGTTGCTGCTTGATGTGACTCCTTTGTCTCTGGGTATTGAGACTATGGGTGGCGTGATGAGTAATTTGATTGAAAAGAACACGACGATCCCGACTAAGAAGTCTCAAACTTTCTCGACGGCTGAAGACAACCAGCCAGCTGTGACCATTCATGTGCTGCAGGGTGAGCGAAAGCAATCGGCTCAGAATAAGTCTCTTGGTCGATTCGATCTGAGCGACATTCCTCCTTCGCCACGAGGCACGCCTCAAATTGAAGTGAGCTTTGATCTGGACGCCAACGGTATTTTGAATGTGTCTGCCAAAGACAAGGCGACCGGCAAGGAACAGTCTATTGTTATTAAGGCATCATCTGGATTGTCCGATGAAGAAATCGAGAAGATGGTTCAGGACGCAGAAGCGAATGCCGAGGAAGATCTGAAGTTTGAAGAGATGGTCGCTACTCGCAATCAAGCGGATGGTTTGATTCATGCGACTCGCAAGACTCTTGAAGAAGCAGATGATGCAACTGAAGAGGAAAAGACTGCGATTGAAACTGCGATCACTGAACTTGAAGAAGCTCTGAAAGGTGGTGAAAAGGTTGATATTGATGCTAAGACCCAGGCCTTGACAGAAGCGTCCTCCGGTATTGCCCAACGAATGTACGCTAAGCAGGCAGAGCAGGCCCAGGCCCAATCAGGCGAAGCGCCTGAGGCAGCTGAAGGTGCAGACCCGGACGCCGTCGATGCAGAGTTTGAAGAGGTTAAAGACGACAAGTAGAGCAACAAAGAAAAGAAAAATGGGGTCAGAGTAAAGTGCCAGAATAAAGCACTTTGCCCTGCCCCATTTGTAGGCCAGGGAATTTACTCTGGCACTTTACTCTGACCCCGATTGTTCGGGTTTTTTTCGTTTAAAGAATCGACCAAGAAGATAAACACACATGGCAAAACGAGATTACTACGAGATCCTCGGCGTCGAGCGAGACGCTAGCGAAAAGGCTATAAAAAAGGCCTATCGCCGGCTTGCCATGAAGTTCCACCCGGATCGTAATCCAGACGATGCGGATGCCGACGAAAAGTTTAAAGAAGCCAGTGAAGCGGCTGAAATTCTTACCAATACGACGAAGCGCCAGTCCTATGATCAGTATGGTCATGCGGCCTTTGAAGGTGGGGCTGGAGGAGGCGGGTTCAATGGCAATGGTAATTTTGGTTCGGTCTTCGAAGATATTTTCGGCGACATCTTCGCCGGTGGGCGAGGTGGTGGCCAGCAGGTTCAGCGTGGGTCCGATCTAAAATATATCCTCGATCTTGACTTAGAGGAAGCTGTTCGCGGCACAAACCCCAAAATCACGATTCCGACCATGGCTGAGTGTATGGAGTGCCTGGGTTCCGGTGCGAAGAAGGGCTCATCCCCAATTGGCTGTGTTCAGTGTGGTGGAGTGGGTCAGGTCACAGCTCGCCAGGGTTTCTTCTCGATTCAGCAGACCTGTCCCAGGTGTCGTGGTCGCGGCAAGATGATTTCTGACCCTTGTAAGCCCTGTCGTGGACAAGGACGTACTGAAGAATCCAAAACCCTATCGGTCAAAGTGCCACCGGGTGTGGACACTGGAGATCGAATTCGCCTTGCGGGTCAAGGTGAAGCTGGAGCGAACGGCGGACCTTCTGGTGATCTCTACGTGCAGATGAATGTGCGTGACCACACAATCTTTACCCGTGAAGGCGAGCATCTTTACTGCGAGGTACCTATTAGCTTTGTTGACGCTGCTTTGGGCGGCGAACTAGAGGTGCCGACTCTCGATGGGCGGGTTAACCTCAAAATTCCAGCGGAAACCCAAACCGGCAAGTTGTTTCGACTCAGAGGTAAGGGCGTCAATGTCACTCAAATTCGTGGTGGTTCAATCGGAGATCTTTACTGCCGCGTTACGGTCGAGACACCGGTTGGCTTGTCCAAGCCACAGAAGGAGTTGTTGAAGGAATTTGCCGGCCAAGCGCAAACCAAACAATCGCCACGTCAGGCCTCCTGGGTCGACAATGTGAAAGGCTTCTTTGACTCCTTAACGGACTAGGCAGTCTTCGGTCTATTCCCGCCGAGCAGCAATTCTGCTGACTCGGCACGACTCCTGGCACTACTTTCCTTACTAACAAAGATTCTTCAGCTGGCGGCCTAACTGGCCAGCACTCGGGTAAATCGTTATCCTCAGCCTCGATTTCAGATTCTAGAATTAGATTATGACCAATATTGCAGTTATTGGCGCCGCGGGCCGAATGGGAAGAACCCTGATAGAAGCCATCATGGCCAATCCCAACGCCAAACTTACAGCGGCGATTGAACAACCTGGTATGACAGTCATAGGGGCGGATGCCGGTGAAGTAGCAGGTGTCGGCAATCTGGGTGTATCCATCAGTGACAGTCTGGAGGCGGTGCTTGAGGACTTCGATGTACTGATCGATTTTACCGTCGCAGCAGCCACCGAAATTCATATTGCCGTGTGTGCCAATGCCGGTAAGAAGCTGGTTATCGGAACCACAGGCCTTAGTCAGCAACAAAATACTCTGCTAGAAACGGCAGGAAAAAAGGTCGCGATCATCTATGCGCCTAATTACAGCGTTGGCGTTAATGCGACTTTTAAGTTGTTGGATGTGGCGGCGCGAATATTTGGCGATAGCGTCGATATCGAAATCACCGAAGCCCACCATCGACATAAAGTCGATGCACCTTCGGGTACTGCTTTGAAAATGGGCGAGGTTATTGCCAATGCCCTGGGACGAAACTTGAATGACGTGGCAATTTTCGGTCGAGAAGGACAAACGGGAGTCAGGGATCGGCAGACCATAGGATTCTCAACTATTCGTGGCGGTGACATTATTGGCGAGCATCAGGTGATGTTTGCGGGCCAGGGCGAGCGTCTGGAGATTACTCATCGCGCTCAGAGTAGATCTAATTTTGCCGAGGGTGCAGTGCGGGCCGCGGTGTGGGTAGCTGCTCAAAACCAGGGGGTCTTTGACATGCAAGACGTACTCGGTCTAAAAGAGCTGTAAGCTGAAAAAAACCGATCCAGCTGGCATCTGAAGCGCCATTCCACTAGAATACGGCGCCAACGAAGTGTCATGGCGTGCTACATAAAACGCCTCCGAATAGTCGACTTACTGGTCACAATTGTTGCAGAAAAACGACGAAACTGAATTTAATCGAAAGCGAGATGGAAGCAATTCCCTCTCGCTTTTTTTCGACCTGAACACTTAGTTAAACGCTTAGTTGAGCGTTTAGTCAAAAGCAAGGCTGAATAGCCCGCGAAAGCTTTTGACGAAGCGCTTTTGTTGAACCCATCTACATTTACGGAGATTCACTAATTGGCCGATAGAGCAGTGCTGGCGCTTGAGAACGGAGATTGGTTCGAAGGTCAATCCATTGGTGTTGCGGGGCAGTCTGTCGGTGAAGTTGTTTTTAATACCTCGATAACCGGTTACCAAGAAATTCTCACCGACCCCTCCTACGCAAAGCAAATCATCACCTTGACCCATCCCCACATTGGTAATACCGGTGCCAACCTCGAAGACGAGGAATCTAATCAGGTCTGGGCGTCCGGCCTCGTTATCAAAGATCTGCCTCTGGCCTACTCCAATTGGCGAGCTGAAATGTCCTTATCGGAATACCTGGTGGAGAGAAACGTGGTTGCGATAGCAGGTATCGACACTCGAAAATTGACCGGAGTTCTGCGAGACCAGGGGTCTCAAAAGGGTTGTTTGATCACCGGTGATGTGACAGATGACGATATCCAAAAAGCCATTGCTGCGGCTCGTGATTTCACCGGGCTTGAAGGATTGGACCTTGCCAAGGTGGTCTCAACTGAGTCTATCTACTCTTGGCGAGAGGGTGCCTGGGAAATATACGAAGGCTATCCGGTCCGTGATGAGTTTACCTACAGGGTTGTGGCATACGACTTCGGCGTTAAGCGAAACATTTTGAGAATGTTAACCGACAGAGGATGTGAGCTCACCGTCGTGCCAGCCCAGACTCCTGCCAGCGAAGTTTTAGCCCTTAAACCGGATGGTGTATTTCTTTCTAATGGCCCAGGGGATCCTGATCCCTGTGATTATGCCATTGCTGCCATTCAGGAAATCGTCGCGACCGGCACGCCTGTGTTTGGCATCTGCCTTGGACTTCAGCTGTTAGGTTTGGCGTCAGGAATGAAGTCCAAGAAAATGGGTCACGGTCATCACGGTGCTAACCACCCGGTCAAAAATTTGGATGATGGCACTGTGCTGATTACCAGCCAAAACCACGGTTTTTGCATCGACGACACGAGCTTGCCAGATAATGTCCGTGTGACTCATAGATCTCTATTTGACGACTCCCTGCAGGGTATTCACCTGACCGATCAACCGGCATTTGGTTTTCAAGGTCATCCCGAAGCGAGCCCAGGTCCCCACGACGCGGCGCCTTTGTTTGATCATTTCATTGAGCTGATGGCTCAGCAGGGTGGGAAGTAGACGTGCCTAAAAGAGTAGACATACAAAGCATTCTGATCATCGGCGCCGGGCCCATTATTATCGGCCAGGCTTGTGAGTTCGATTATTCCGGAGCCCAGGCCTGTAAGGCGTTAAAAGAAGAGGGTTACAAGGTAATTCTAGTTAATTCCAATCCGGCGACGATTATGACCGACCCCGCGATGGCGGATTCCACCTATATCGAACCGGTGACTTGGCAGGCGCTCGAAAAAATCATTGCGATTGAAAAGCCGGACGCGATTTTGGCAACCATGGGTGGCCAAACAGCCCTGAATTGCGCCTTAGATTTGGCGAAGCACGGCGTGTTAGAGAAGTACGGTGTTGAATTAATTGGTGCGACCAAAGACGCCATCGATAAAGCTGAAGATCGTCAGCTATTTGATAACTGCATGAAAGAGATTGGGCTTGCGACGCCAAAATCCGCTTTTGCGCATTCGTTGGAAGAAGCCCGTCAAGTTCAAGCAATGTTGGGTTATCCCTGCGTTATTCGGCCATCTTTCACGATGGGTGGTTCCGGCGGAGGCATCGCCTACAACCACGAGGACTTTGTTGAAATTTGTACTCGTGGTTTAGATTTGTCTCCGACCAACGAGCTATTGATCGATGAATCTCTTGTCGGTTGGAAAGAGTACGAAATGGAAGTTGTCAGAGACAAGAATGACAACTGCATAATCGTCTGCTCGATTGAGAATCTTGACCCTATGGGGATTCATACCGGTGATTCGATCACCGTCGCGCCTGCGCAAACGCTGACTGATAAGGAATATCAGATCATGCGGAACGCATCAATCGCAGTGTTAAGAGTCATTGGCGTAGAAACCGGTGGCTCGAATGTGCAGTTCGCGGTCGAGCCGGAAACGGGTAAATTGGTTGTGATTGAAATGAACCCTCGGGTTTCGCGATCTTCGGCACTAGCGAGTAAAGCGACCGGGTTTCCTATCGCGAGAGTTGCTGCGAAATTAGCTGTCGGCTATACCCTTGACGAGTTGACCAACGATATTACAGGCGGTGTGACGCCTGCATCCTTCGAGCCATCGATTGATTACATCGTGACGAAAATACCTAGATTTACTTTTGAAAAATTTCCTCAGACAGATAACTTCCTCACAACGCAGATGAAATCTGTTGGGGAAGTCATGGCCATTGGTCGTACCTTCCAGGAATCTTTGCAAAAAGCCCTTCGGGGTCTTGAAGTCGGCATTGATGGACTGACTCCAGTGATGGATATGTCATCGAGAGACTGGCTGAGCAAGTTGCGTAAAGAACTAAGAGAGGCTGGGGCTGAAAGGATTCGGTATG
>JBLHQQ010000013.1:0-19992 GCA_047625245.1 Candidatus Azotimanducaceae bacterium | reverse complement strand
CTGCAGGCGCCACCGAGCCGAGAGCGCTACCCGTGCAGATTCTAGATTTTGCCAGTGGGTTTCTGATGGCTTTTGCAACATCAGTTGCTCTGGTGCGCCAGCAGGAGGAGGGTGGTAGTTGGCAGGTCGATATTTCTCTGGCTCAAACTGCACATTGGCTGCGATCCCTTGGCCAGTTGTCTGATAACTTTCACTCTCGCAAGATTAATCTGGCATCCCGCCTCGAAACCGAAACTTCCGGATTTGGAGCCTTGTCGACCATACCCCACGCGGCAATACTGAATTGCCAAAGCTTAAGCCCACGTCTTCCTTCGATGCCCCCCGGCAGCCACGAGCCGGTTTGGTAATGTCGAGCCAGCCGATTTTAGTTGTCATCACCGGAGCACCAGGGTCTGGCAAATCGACCCTGGCTGACAAACTTAAGGAACAATTGGACTGGAGGCTGATTCGTCGAGACGATGTAAAACGCGATTTATTGGTCGAACTTGGACAAAGCCACGAAGAGGCTGGGCCAAACATTAATCAAGTTGCAAGTGAGCGGTTTTTCAGTTTGGTCGTTGATCGGTTGAATGAAAATACTAACGTTATTGCAGAGGCGGCCTTTCAGCATAAAATATGGGCGCCTTGGCTTTCTCGAATATCTGGAATTTCAAAGGTGCGATTGTTGATCTGTGAGGTTAAAACAGATCTGGCCATCAAACGTTTTAACCGAAGGAGAGTCGCATATCCTGAGCGCATTCAATTCCAGGGAGATCACCTTGCAGACGGACATCAACTCATCCACGACTATCAAAAACCGAACATCGAACTGCCGACTTCAACAATCGACACAACTCATGATTACCAGCCGGGTATCACTGATATCGCCGACTTTTGTCGCCGCTAAGCTTCTGGGTGTGCATTAGTAGTATTGGCGGATTCGGTAGCGTAGTTTGCGGAGGGCGCCAGGGTGTTTGGTTTTCAGCATCTGCTCAAAGAATCTCGACGCCGATCGGCGCTCGATCGGTTGTCGATAGGCTGCGAGAACAACATTTTCATACTGGGGCACGGTAAAGAATAATGCCGAAGCGAAGTGATCTTTGAGTTGTTCTGCTGCTGCTGTTGCCGCGCTTTGACTCAGATGGTTTTGAATCAGCAGGCCATACTGGCCGACCGTTCTGGCGAGGGAGTCTTGCCATTGCCGGTCTAGAATAAAGGGGCGTTCGGGGTCATCGGCAGCATCAATAAAGAGATCATCAATGACAACATCAAATTGGCTGTGGTGCTGGGCAATCCATACTCGTGCATCTGCTTCAACCAACTTGATGTGATCACCGGTGATTTTGAAAATCTCTTTAGCAATCTGAATATGAATCGGGTTGAACTCGATACCGACAATCTGCTCTGTTGCGATCAACTTGTCGATTTGATGAATCGCGGCTCCGCCGCCCACGCCGAGCATTAAAACGCTACGGGGCGCAGTGGCACGGACAAAACAGGTGGGGATAGACAGTAAATCCCAAATCGCACCGGTGAACAGGTGTTTCTCGCTGTGTTGGCTGTGAAACGCGCCATTGGTGTAGAGTCGAAGTGAGGTACCTGCCGAGCGCACTTCATATTTGGTGTCGCCGTCTTCGTGTTGCCAAATAACCGCCATGATTTATCGCCGTTTGTGGTTGAGCCACTGCCCAGAAATTCTAAACAAGCCCTCAGGTTGTCTTTGAAAACCAAGTTTTTCGTAAAATGCCACAGCGTCATCGGTTTGTAGGTAGACATGTTGGCCGGGTACAGCATCGATGATTATTTTCATCATTCGACTGGCGATGCCCTGGCTTCGATATTCTGATTGGGTCCAGACATCCACCACGTAACAATTGCAGATCCCGTCGGACAAGGCTCGGGCGGTGCCAATACAGCGGTTGTCGTCCATTGCGAAAACGCCGATGAAACTGTTGGCAAAGGAAGTTTTAAGTTGGGCCGTCGAACGATTGTTATGAAACTCATCTTGAATAAGATCGTCTTTCAATTCGGCCCAATCAACGACGCCACAATCTTGACTGTATAGTATGGTCAAATGCATTTTTCTCTTAAGGCGGTCATTGGCAGTATACTTGACGCGCAATTTGTAACAATTCTGATCTTCATTGGTCTTTTACGCTAACTAACTTAAGGTCTCAATATCACCATGTTCAAAATTTTCACGTCGGTAGTTGTTGTTCTGGTTCTAATAGGCGTCTATATCGCTTTTGATCTGGGCCAATATCTGAGTTTGGACTATATCAAGGCTCAACAGAATGAGCTTGCTGGAATTGTTGACGCAGATCCTTTGAGCGCAGGTTTGATGTACTTCGCCATCTATATCGTGGTGACAGCGCTCTCGATCCCCGGCGCTGCGATTCTGACTCTAGCCGCCGGTGCGTTGTTTGGTCTGGGTTGGGGTTTGTTGCTGGTATCTTTTGCTTCAACAATTGGCGCTACCTTAGCGATGTTGGTTGCTCGGTTTGTACTTCAAGATCAAGTGGCATCACGCTTCGGTGAGAGGATGGAGAAGATTAATCGAGGTATTGAGAAGGATGGAGCGTTTTACCTTTTTACTCTAAGGCTTGTTCCTGCATTCCCCTTTGTTGCTGTGAATCTGCTCATGGGTTTAACGAAGATTCCGCTTGTGACCTACTTTTTTGTCAGTCAACTTGGCATGTTGGCAGGTACCATCGTCTTCGTTAACGCCGGGACTCAGTTGGCCCAAATAGAGTCAGCGGGGGATATTTTGTCTCCGGGTCTGCTTGCTTCATTTGCTCTGCTGGGTATTTTTCCGCTGATCGCGAAGAAGATTTTGGATGTGGTTAAAACCAATAAGATACTAAATGCCTATGACAAGCCAAAGTCCTTTGATCGTGATGTTGTGGTCATTGGAGCAGGTTCGGGCGGGCTTGTTGCCGCGCTGATCGTGGCTACTGTCAAAGGTAAGGTGACCCTGATTGAAAAACATAAGATGGGTGGAGATTGCCTTAACACTGGCTGCGTGCCGAGCAAGGCCCTTATCCGCTCTGCGAAGCTGGTCCACGATATGCATCGAGGTGAATCGCTCGGAGTGCCGAGTCAGAAACTTGAGTTTGATTTCGCCAATGTCATGGCCCGTGTCCATCGGATCATCAAAACCATCGAACCCCATGATTCTGTCGAGCGTTACGAAAGCCTGGGTGTTAACTGTGAAATCGGCGTCGGCAAAATACTCTCTCCCTACACGGTTGAGGTGAATGGCAAGGTTATTACCACCAAGAGTATTATTATTGCTGCGGGCGCGGGCCCACTGGTGCCGCCAATTAAGGGTATTGAACAGGTCGAATATTTGACCTCGGATAACCTGTGGGATTTAACGGAACAGCCAAAAAACCTTGTGGTATTGGGAGGTGGACCTATTGGTACGGAACTCAGTCAGGCCTTTAATCGATTAGGCACAAAGGTCACCCAAGTTGAGGCGTTAGACAGAATTCTCAGTCGAGAAGATCCTGAAATTTCAAAAATGATGATGAATAAGCTTGAAGATGAGGGCGTGAATGTCCAGCTTAATACCATGGCAACTGCGGTTGAGGTTGATGGTGATGACAAGTATTTGATTGTTGATTGCAAAGGCAAAGAAGGCCGCATCCCCTTTGATCAGTTGTTGGTCGCAATCGGCCGAAAAGCCAATGTCACTGGATATGGACTTGAGGAACTCGGTGTTGAAATTTCTCCAAAGGGCACCGTTGCTGTCGATGATTATCTGCGGACCAACTTCCCCAATATATACGCAGTAGGCGATGTTGCTGGTCCCTACCAGTTTACTCATACCGCATCTCACATGGCCTGGTTCGCTGCCGTTAACGCGCTCTTTGGTAGCTTCAAGAAGTTTGCCGTGGACTACTCGGTGATTCCCTGGACCACCTTCACGTCTCCGGAAGTGGCTCGAGTGGGTATTAATGAAACGGAAGCGAAGGAGCAAGGCATCGATTTCGAAGTCACGACCTACGATGTTTCAGGGTTAGATCGTGCCCTCACAGAAGAAGAAGCCTTTGGCCTGGTGAAAGTGATTACGCCGAAGGGTAAGGATAAGATTCTAGGGGTGACAATTGTGGCGGATCACGCCGGTGATTTGTTGCCTGAGTATGTGCTCGCCATGAAACATGGTTTGGGTCTCGGTAAGATTCTTGGCACTATACATACTTATCCAACCATGGCTGAAATGAACAAGTTTGCGGCGAGTGAATGGCGAAAATCGCATAAGCCTGATTGGGCGCTCGAACTTGCAGAGAAGTTCTTCGCCTGGAGGCGCGGTTAGTTAAGCAGGCGAGCGCTATTTCTGTGCTTGCTTCAATCGCTCAACCACTGAGTCGATTTCTGAGTCAGTAGGCTCGAACTTTTTTTCATCCAATGCGTCGAGATTGCCGAGGGTGTCGACGGTTAGGCCAAGCTGGCGCACAAATCGCCTGCAGTACTGGCAGATCATCAGATGAAATCGAACGCGTACGCGGTGCCAAAGACTCAGTTCTCCATCGAGTAGAGCGTGGGCGTCGGTGGTGATGTCTTTACAGGTCAGCATTGTCAAGCCGGTGTGGTTTCAGTACAGCATTCGCCGGTTAACTGAAAATGATCTATTACCGTGAATACCTTGTTGCGGGCGCGATGGAGCAACACCCTGACATTGGAGTCACTGACATCCAAAATGTTACAAATCTCCTTCAATGAATAACCCTGCTTCTCTTTAAGGCTTAAGGTGGCTTCCTGTAGAGCGGGTAGCTCGCTGATGGCCTGATTTAAACAAGAGGAGAGTTGATTGCCAGAGAGGAGCGCATCTGGACTGTCAGCCTGCCAGTCACCCGCCGGGGAAACCCAGTGGTTGGTTTGATCAAATCGATCTGTGATCCCTGAAGTGTCCTCACTCATTGACTCAAGAGAAACATAGCGTTTTTCTTTTCGAAGTCGATTTTTCGCCTCGTTTGAGACGATGGTCAGAATCCAGGACTTGAGTTTGCTGCGGCCTTCGAATTTTGGCAAAGCGCCCATGACCGAGAGCCAAGCCTCCTGTACAACTTCACCAGCGACCGTCTCGCCAACTATACGACGAGCCAGGTACACCATACTGGCGTGATAGGTTTTGACCACGTACCGGTAAGCAACTTCGTCCTGGGCAAGAAGCTGGCGGATCAACACCTCTTCATTTTCGAATTCGCTTTTCAAATCTTCATCCGTGCTATTTCCGTATCCGGTTTTCGGCATGGTAACTAGTCAAGGCGAGCTTAGCACGGAGTTGGAGGCTTTTAGTGATGCCGAGGCTGTTGCATACTGCCGCCATACAAACTACTAGGAAATAATCATGCGAACAGGACTAATGATCGGCGCGTCGGATGGCCCCGACGGTACAATAAGCGGACTCATTAAGGTCGCCCAGGATGCCGAAGCAAAAGGCTATGATAATGTCTGGATGGCTAACATATTTGGTCTGGATGCGATTTCGACTTTAAGCCTGCTAGGCCACGCGACAACAAAACTTGGTTTGGGAACTGCTGTGACACCCACCTATCCACGTCACCCTACAGCTATTGCACAGCAGGCCCTCACCACTGCTGCAGCTTCAGACAATCGTTTTTCGCTGGGTATCGGTTTATCCCACAAGGTTGTCATCGAAGACATGCTCGGTTTCTCCTATGACAAACCTGCACGCCATATGCGTGAGTACCTGACCGTTCTTGGCCCACTACTGAAGGGCGAATCGGTTTCCTTTGCTGGCGAGCACTTCAAGATCAATAACGTCAAACTGGATGTTCCTGGCGCGTCAAACGTGCCGATCCTGGTTGCCGCTCTTGGACCCGTCATGTTGAAGCTGGCGGGAGAATTGGCCGACGGTACGGTGACCTGGATGACGGGTCCTAATACCCTCGCAGATCATATTATTCCGGGCATTGGTAAAGGTGCAGCGGCGGTGGGTAAACCCAGCCCAACCATAGCAGCGGGATTTCCAATAGTGCTGACTAACAACGCTGATGAAGCAAAGGCTATGATCGATCGTGTACTGAGCATCTACGGCATGTTGCCGTCTTATCGTGCAATGCTCGACAAAGAAGGTGCCGCTGGTCCTTCTGATGTTGCTATTGTGGGTGACGAAGCAAGTTTACGAGCCAGTCTCAAACACTTGAAAGAAGTAGGCGTGACGGACCTTTGTGCCTCTATCGTTGCCGAGGATGCTGAAACCTATCAGCGCACGTTCGATTTTCTGGCAGCAGAAAACGTCTAACTAAGGCGCTTAGTGGCTTGAAATGCCTCCTCTTGACCACCGGTGTACGTTTGTGCCGCGGTTGAAGGGGAGTTTCTGCCCATCCACCCATCAAAGGGTGCTTAAGCAGCTGTAACTTGCTTGTTCAAAAGGAGCGACTATGAAACGTCTGCTTATTCTGAGTTTGATGACCACATTGCTCTTTCCAGCCTTTACATCGGCGCAGGAATCAGAAGTGTTGTCCCTGGCTCGAGATGTGATTAACAAGGTACGTTATGGCGCACTCATCAGCATGGGTGAAGCGGGACAGCCACGCTCGAGAATCGTCGATGCTTTCCCGCCGGATGATGATTTTGTTATTTACGTGGCGACTAAACCCAACACTCGGAAAGTGAAACAGATCCGTAATCAGCCTAAGGTCACACTGTTTTATTTTGACCCGGAAAGTCGTAACTATGTATCAGTAATGGGCAATGCCACGCTAATTGAGGCTGACGATGTCAAGGTGGCAATGCGGCGAGAGGCGGATTCAGATCGAATCTATCCTAACTTTCCTGATGATTATCTACTGATCAAAGTTGAACCCTCAGCGGTTGAAGGGCTGTTGCCGGGATATCGGGGTGACAAGGAAACCTGGATGCCAGCCAGAGTGGAGTTTTAAGCTCGCGGCACGCCTAGAGCTTATCCGAGGTTATGGTCTAGCGTCATCGGCCAGATGGTCGGACCATCTTTGAAGCTAATATTGTCGATAAGCCGAAAGCCAAACTGCCGATAGAAGCCCAGGTTTTCCTGATTAGAACATTCCAGGTAAACGGGCAATGACAGTTTTTTGGCTTGTTCCAGCATCGGCCGGATCAAATCAGCGCCAACGCCAGAACCTTGCTGTTCAGGGTGAGTAGCAAGGATGGTGAGGTGTAAATAGTCTTTTTGAGGGCGATAGCTGGCCATTAACTCTTGCAGTCGATAAGCGCGGCTAATATTGCCTTTAAGTAACCAGAGGAGTTTGAGACTCCCGAGCAGTTGGCTGAACATCGAAGCGTATTCGTTAGGTCCGACCCACAAAGCAACGCCGGTTTTGTCTTCATTGGTGAAATTGCTTCTGAAGGGCATACTCTGGTGCAGAACGAGGCCAAAGTAGGAGACTGCAATGCGCTGGTAATCCTCGTCGTTCAGGATGATCCAGCGCATGACAGGGTCTTTTGAAAATGCTTTGGCCAAAACCTCTGCCAGCGTCTGCTGATCGGCAGGGCTGATGGGGCGAATGGCCATGGCGTTAGGAGATTTCGTCCATAGTTTTGACAACCTTGTTGACGATGCCGTACTTGATGGCTTCATCGACGGTCATCCAATAGTCACGATCGGTATCTTTTTCGACCCGGCTTATGTCTGTGCCGGTTTCTTCGGCAATCAACTTGTTGATGCGCGCCTTGGTCTTGATGATTTGCTCGGCAGCAATGCTGATGTCCGTGGCATCACCCTGGGATCCACCGGAAGGTTGGTGAATCAAAAAGCGAGTGTTTGGAAGACAGAAACGATCTTTCTTTTCTGCCGCCAGATAAATGGTGATGGCGGCGCTTGCAACCCAACCGGTGCCGATCATCTTAACTTCTGGCTTGATGAATTTGATCATGTCGTAAATCACGTCTCCGGACTCAACATGCCCTCCAGGAGAGCTGACATAGATCGTAATGACTTCATCGCTGTCGGCGGCTAGGGCAAGCAATTGTTCAGTCACTGATCGAGCGACTTTTTCGTTTATCTGACCAAAAATGGAAATCGAGCGAGACTTAAAAAGTTTCTCGTCGAGGAAGTTGAGCCCTGGTATTTTTGGCTCTTGAGTTTCGTCATTCATCATTGGACTGTCCTTACAGCAATTCAGGGTTGGCGGGCGCAAGAGGATAGCAACGGGCTTCTTCGATTGCACCTGAGATATCGTTCAATATGGCGTCAGGAATCGAAATCTCAAGGGTTTGTTGATTTCTATTTTGTATTTCGGGCAAGCTGGTCCCCAATTGGTATAAAACAGATTATAAGAAGGAGTATAGCGTGGGCAACCTGAAGCTTGGGATTCAAATGGGATATTGGGGTGCAGGACCGAACCCCAAAATGGTAGAGATTGCGCAATTAGCCGAACGGTTGGGTTACGACGCAATTTTCACCGCCGAAGCGTGGGGTTCAGACGTCTTTACACCTCTGGCTTGGATCGGAGCCCATACCGAGCGGATTCGACTCGGCACTGCGGTTGCGCAGCTTTCAGCCAGAACGCCAACCGCAACGGCGATGGCGGCATTAACCCTGGATCACCTTTCAAAAGGTCGGATGATTTTAGGTCTGGGAGTTTCGGGTCCTCAGGTTGTTGAGGGTTGGTATGGACGGCCGTTTGCGAAGCCTTTGTCCAGGACTCGTGAATATGTGGACATCATTCGTCAGGTAATGGCGAGGGACGCGCCGGTAAAAAATGATGGTGAGCATTACCCCTTGCCCTATCACGGAGAAGGTTCCTGGGGGTTGGGCAAGTCTCTAAAACCTATTACTCATCCACTTCGTGCGGATTTGCCGATTTTTCTTGGCGCGGAAGGCCCGAAGAATGTCGCGATGGCGGCAGAAATTGCAGATGGCTGGCTACCACTCTACTACTCACCCTATCGTCAGGAAGTTTATGCTGACCAGATCAAAGATGCGCCGGCTAACTTTGAAATCAGTCAGGGTCTTGCTCTTAAAGTTTGTGATGATGTTGAAGAGGGACTGATGCCTGTGAAGCACAACCTGGCGCTCTACATCGGAGGGATGGGTGCCAAGCAGCGTAACTTCCATACTGAATTGATGGGAAGAATGGGCTTTGAGGCGGAAGCGAGCAAAATTCAGGACCTGTTTCTTGCGGGCAAAAAGGATGAGGCGGTCATGGCCGTGCCTAGTGCGTTCGCCGATGAGATATCGTTAGTGGGTCCGGTTGAGCGGATTCGTGATCGAATCAAGGCCTGGGAAGAAACGCCGGTGACAAGCTTATTGGTTAGTCCTCGATCTGAACAAGAACTTCGCGTTATGGCCGAGATTGTGCTGGGTTCGTGATACCGCTGAACGGTTTAGGCATTCGGCGTGCACTGGAAACCGATCTCGACGTGCTGATGCGCATGTCAGAGGCTGGTGATGAGTTGGCCGGGCGCATCCTTAACAAGCAGTGGCAAAGAGAGTGGCACGGCAGGCTTGGAAGCCCTGATGTGTTTACCTATCTGGTCGAAGACAAGCACGTGTTCGGTTTTGTCACAGCGGGACCGTCACTGTTGTTGGAAGTCGAGGATGGTGAGCTACTGGGTCTTTTCTTAAAACCAGCCCATAGAGGCTCTGGGATGGGCAAGAAGCTTCTGGTACGGGGCTTAAGTGTGCTTAAGCGCCGAAATTTCAGTCGAGCCGTAGTGTTTATCGAAAACCAGGATGTTGTGATGAAAAGCTTGCTGACAAGTCTCGGTTTTGAAACTGGCATTGGCGACAGAGAAATTAATCATTCTCAAGGTACTGTGCTTCAGGTTGGGTTCGGGTTGGGCCTAAATGACTACTTCTGATTACTTCTTAACCAAATTGCGGGCCGGCGGTCGATCCTTTGCCGCATACCTTCAACGAACTGGACCACAATCCCTTATAGCACTGAGAGAAATCGGTCGGTCAGCCCACTAGGTAGTTAGAATATCAATAATGGATGACGGCACCAGGCATGTATCAACGCTATATTGAGTACCACCAGATCATTGAGTCACTTGCTCTGGGGCAATTAATCGAAGAAAGATTACCGGCCAGCTATTCCGAAGACTGCCCAGATAGTCAGCGTGAAATGCGCATGAGACTGGCCTTCATCAATGTGCTTCGAGAAGAGATGACTGAATAGGTCAGTCCGCGTAGGCCGGGCCGAGGGCTCAGTTTAGATTCCGATAGACCCGCACGTCGTTAAATTCTTTGAATTCATCCAGATCAGGAATTGTGGTTGCTGTGACTCGATCTACAACCTGATAGCCAGCGAGTTTGTCTGACTTCACCCTTGAGTCTGCGATCAGGACTTCTTTAGCCAGGGTCGGCAATATTTTGATCCAGGGAAAGTTCTCTCTGTCGTACAGGACGTCTGCGGCGATCACCCAGTCCACTGTACTTTCAAGGGAGTAGATGTCCTCCAACAATTCAATATTGACGTTGTTCAACTCAGCGTTGGCCTGATAAGGCAGCAATGCCATTGGATCAATGTCGCAACAAATGACTCGCTGCGCTCCGCTCCGGCTAGAGCAGTTGCCATGCCCACAACGCCAGACCCCGAGCCAAAATCCAATATCGTTTTTCCATTGCAAAGTTCCGGGTGACCTAATAAATAACGCGCCAGAACCTGACCACTTGCCCAGCAGAAGGCCCTATAGGCGGGTTCCTGCATGACTGCCAATATTTCGTCGTGGGGTAGAGGCCCCTTTGGGAAGTCATCATTGAGCAGATAGAGCTGGACCTGCGGGCACAGAGGTATGTTTCTAGGCTCCAACCTAGCGTTACTGACGGTTTTTTGGAGTTCGCTTTGTAGCGATTCAAAGGCTGCGGTCATAATCGAATGTTAACATCTGCGCGGATGTCAGGTCGTGGCAGCGCTGTTATGATGTGACCAGCCCAACAGGATACGTATGTCGCTATTTACCACGTTGTTTGAACCGCCACCGGTGGTGGCGCCCGTTAAAAGTGCCTACCGAAAAGAACTCATTACAGAGGCGACGTTGCCGATGTGCTTTGCGGTGATGGAGGGTGGCTTCGCCGGAGTGATTGCCGCCAAGCTTTTCGCCGCATCCCCTTTAGTCATTGCCGTGATTGCCGCAGCACCGATGTTCAGTAACCTGTCGAGCTTTGCCTGGGCGAGACTGATTCGTGGTAAGCCCAAGGTCAAAATACTATTCTGGATTCAGTCGGCAATTCTTCTGTTCACAGGCTTGATTGCTTTAACGCCTAGTCCGGAGGACGGTGGGATCTGGATGCTGGTGACCTGTATCCTCGTTGTTCGATTACTCATGTCGGGACAAATCACGGCGCGCAGCTTGGTTTGGAGCTTAAATTACGGACGAGATGTGCGGGCGCGAATCACGGGTAGGCTGACGATTGTGAGCAGTTTAGCTATGGTGTTGGTGGCGACGGGTGGCGGACTACTGATGGATGCAAGTCCAGAATCATTTCGCTGGGTATTCGCCGGTGCGGCGATCTTCGGCATGGTTGGCGTTAACGCATTTTCTCGAGTTACCGTCCAAGGGGAGAAGGAGTTTCTGCAAGCAGAACGAGATGCTGCAGAAACCAGTTCCGTGGGTATGTGGCAGGTTTTGAGGCGTGACAAAAAATTTCGCGAGTATCAGGTTTATCAGTTTCTCGCCGGAACTTCGAACATGATGCTTGAAGCCCCGGTCATTTATTTGGTTTCTAACCAGCTCGGTGCTAGCTACATCACCAGTATCACGTTGACTCTCATCCTCCCCTTTACTATGTCGTTAGCAACTTTGCCATTTTGGGCAGGCTACCTCGATAACAACCATGTGACGTTATTCAGGGCTCGACAGAGTGCTCTGTGGGTGTTGTCTCAAATCATCATGTTTTTTGGGGCCATTTTTAGTTCTCTTTGGGTGTTGGCGTTGGGGCGAGTTGTGCTTGGTATTACTCGCGGTGGCGGTTCTTTAGCCTGGACGCTGGGGCACAATGATTTCGCCAAGCCGACTGAGCTCGGCGTATATATGGGGGCTCACGTAACGCTTACGGGTATTCGTGGTGCATTCGCGCCTTTTGTTGGTATTTTGCTCTATTTAGGTTGGGACAGCGCGGGCATCTTGCCGAGCTATGAAGGCCTTGGTGCTGGCGTGTTTCTGGTTGCCGCAGCGCTAAGTAGTCTTTCCTGGTTAGGCTATCAAAGGATGAAACAGTCGCTTACTGAAGAACTCAAGGCAGGAGGTACGGTATGAAGATGGTGACACGCTGGCTGGCGGGTATACTGCTGGTATTGGGCAATAGTCTGGTGAATGCTGATCCAGAGCTCCTGCATAAGCTGGCAGAGTCTCCCTCTGCTGAGCGACTAGAAGCTGATATTCAAAAGCTCGTGTCCTTCGGTACTCGGCACACCTTGTCGGAAACCCACTCTGACACCCGGGGTATTGGCGCAGCAAGGCGTTGGATCGAAGCGGAGTTTAATCGAATCTCCGAGGCCTGTGATGGTTGCCTAAAGGTCTACACCCAGTCTCGAATATTCTCGGAGCAGCCAAGAATTCCTAATGCGACTGAGGTCGTCAACGTGGTGGCGATCTTGCCGGGTACCAGCGACCCGAATCGTTATGTGATTATGTCCGGGGATATCGACTCGCGTGTTAGTGACCCGCTAAATGACACCGATGATTCTCCTGGCGCGAATGACAATGCCTCGGGCATGGCGGGTGTGATAGAAGCAGCGAGAGTGCTGAGTCAGCATCGATTTCCTGCATCGATCATATTTGTTGGATTGTCAGGAGAAGAGCAGGGTCTGTTCGGCGGCAAGATTATGGCGCAACAAGCCCTGGTAGATGGATGGCATATTGAAGCGATTCTAAACAACGACATGATTGGCAATATTACTGGCATAAACGGCATCACCAACAACACAACGGCGCGAGTATTCTCCGAGGCGACCCGACCTATCGAGACAGAGCAGGAGGCAAGAATTAGAAGATTTACTGGGGGAGAAGTTGATTCACCTTCTCGAAATGTCGCTCGATACATTGACATCATCGCGGACCGCTACATTCGTAATCTGGATGTCATGATGGTGTATCGCCTGGACAGGTTTGGGCGTGGCGGACACCACCGACCTTTTAACGAGGTTGGCTTTCCGGGTGTTCGGATTATGGAAACGAACGAGCACTACGACCGTCAGCATCAGGACCTTCGAGTGGAAGATGGACGTCCTTACGGAGATACGGTTGATGGCGTGGATTTTGAGTACGCCGCCAAGATGACAGCCCTTAATGTCGTTAGCCTGGCGTCGATGGCGATGGCGCCAGCCCCACCAGAGAAAGTGACCATCGAGGGTGTTGTGGCGCCTGACACCACCTTAAAATGGCGTAAAGCTGCGGGTGCGACAGGCTACAAGGTCTACTGGCGTTTAACCACGGAGCCTCAATGGCGATGGAGCCGAGATACTGGAGATGTCGCGACATTTACTCTAGAAAATGTTGTGATTGATAATTATATTTTTGGCGTCGCAAGCGTCAACAAAGATGGAATCGAGAGTCCGGTTGTATTCCCTGGACCCATTGGCGCGTTTTGGAAGGTGGATGACCCAATTGATGAATGAAGAGCAGGAAAATAAAGAGCTTATAAATAGACAGCTTGGGCCCTTAACAATATTGTTTGGGGTCGACAATGGGAAGTACCCACATGGTAATTCGTTGCTGGTAAAAGGTGCTAATCGGACAGCATTAATCGATCCCTCTCTTGGGGTTGTTGCACGGAAAGATTGTTTACCAGTAGCTGACGTCGTGCTGTTCAGCCACATCCACGAGGATCATGTTGCGGGCCTACATTTGTATCCCGACTTGCCTTGTCATTGCCATGAGGAAGATGCTTTAGGCCTGCAAGACTTGAAAGGCATGATGGCGATCTATGGGTTTGAAGAGGACGCAGGTGCTGACTTTGAAAAAACGGTTCTGGAGGAGTTTTTTTATCAGCCAAGACCTGATGTACAAACCTTTGGCGATGGTGCGGAGTTCGATCTTGGTGGCGTCACAATTAGGGTGATGCATACGCCAGGACACACCCGGGGTCACTGTTGTTTTATCGTCGAGTGGGAGGACCAAAAGCTTGTCTATTTAGGAGATATAGAGCTGACGGGATTCGGGCCCTACTATGGAGATGCTTGGTCTAGCCTTTTAGATTTCGAAGTGAGCCTTGAGAAACTTAAATCCATCGACAGTGAATATTGGTTGACGTTTCACCATAAAGGACTAATCGAATCCCGCAGTCGGTTTCTCGAAATGTTGGAGACCTTTCGCGCTATGATCGATTTTCGTGAAAACAATCTGCTCGAATTTTTAGTGGAACCCCGGTCAATGGCGGACATTGTCGATCATCGATTTATCTATCGCCCAGGTACTGGTGGCAGCATTGCCAATCAGGTTGAACGGCGTAGCATGACGATGCATCTTGACCGTTTGCTTGTTTCGGGTCGTGTGTCTCAAGAAGGTGAGTTGTTTGAGGTGGTGAAATGAAAATTGATATCGACACTATTGGAGAAGACGTCGGTTTGCTCGAAGGTATTCGCACGACTCGAGCGATCCGTAGGTTAAAGCCTGATCCTGTTCCCGTTGAGTTGATTCGCAAGGTCTGTGAAGCCGGTACCTATGCACCGAATGGTGGTAACCGGCAACCCTGGTTTTTTGTCGCGGTAATGGACCAAGAGAAGCGCCAGTTTATTGCTGAGAAGTACCGTGCAACCTTTAAGCCTTATATCGAGCCTGCCATTGCGGCAGCAGAAGCGGCCGATTATCCCGAGGCAAAACGCCGAAATATGAAAGCAGCGATCTATCTTGCTGATCATTTGCATGAAGCACCGGTTCACCTCTTTGTAGCGGGCTGGACTCGGCGCGGACAACCCCAGAGTCAGGCGCTATTTCCTGCCATTCAAAATCTTTTATTGGCCTGTAGAGCCGTTGGTCTAGGCGCGTCTCTGACCACTTCGCATCTTGCCCATGGGAAAGAAATTGACGAGCGTTTAGGGCTCTCTGTTGACACGCCATCCATTGCACTGATTCCGATTGGCTGGCCTATCGGAAAGTACGGCAAGCCCACCAGGCGCTCTATCGACACCTGCTTTTATGTAGATGAGGTTCCGGCAAGCGCTACAGCGAGAAATAAATAGCCGCGGCGAATCAAACCATAATGGGTTCGTCGTCGGGAGTGGGGTGCTCCCCAGGACGCGCCCGTTCAGTTAGATCCGGTGCGATGGACCGATACCAGTACTGGCTACCATCAAACTCCTGAGAAATCTTCATACGGTCCATCAAACAATGCAGGTGAGCGATGCATTCTCCTAAGGCCATAATTTTGGTCGGTCCTTCGAGCTTTCTATTGAAGAGTAATGGCAGAAGGTCGACGCCGCTTTGCGGGGTGATGCAGGCTTCTTCGATAATTAGCATCCTGTCTTCATGATGGTCTATGAGTTCCTGCAAACGCTCATGTAGACCATAAAAAGGTAGATTGTGGGCCGGCAGAACCAGCAGATCATTGGGCAGTAACTCCCTTAGTTTCTCGTGGGAGGCGATCCAACCCTTGAGTGGATTTGCCTGTGGTTCCGTGGGATAAACGCTGACATTGGAGGTGATGATAGGTAACACCTGGTCACCAGAAATGAGCACTCTTAGATCTGGTGAATAGAGGCAAACGTGATCTGGGGAATGACCGGTACCTGTGACAATCTGCCAGCTGGTGCCGCCAAGTTGCAACGTCTGACCATCTTCTAGCCTGATGAATGAAGCAGGTAATGGATGATCCTCGGGCTGGGGGGAGAAGCTGCTTTTCATATCCCGTAGTTCATCGAGGAAACTCTGCTCAATACCATTTCTAATAAAATGCTCAGAAATCTGCCAGTGATTACCATCCTGCATCTGCATTGCCATGACTCGGGCTTGATAGTATTCCGCGTAACTCATCAGCAGTGGTGCTTGCCAGTGTTGCTGGAGAAACCCGGCCTGACCAGTATGGTCAGGGTGCATGTGGGTACAAATGATTTGCTTAACAGGCTTCTGGCTGAAGTAACGCTCAAATATTTGCAACCACAGCTGACGAGTATCATCGCCGCGGAGACCAGTGTCGATGATATTCCAGCCATCGTCGTCTTCAATCACATACAGGTTGATGAACTTCAACGACATCGGTAGCGGCATTTGCAACCAATAGACACCTTGCGCAACCTCGATGAGCTCGCCTGGTTCTGGTCCATTTTTGAAAGGGTAGGTAAGGTCTGACATTCGGGATCCGAAATTAAACGACGCCAAGACTATACACTATCGGACTTTTTAATCCGACTAGCCTACCTCGGGGGGTCGTTCACTGTCACGAAACTCGTGTGTTAGAAGATGTCGTCTGATGGTTTGATGATGGGCTTGTCGAGATTTATAACTGCTCTATTTTTACCGTAGGTCTTGCAAAGATAAGCCCTGAAAACCATGACATACTGGATAGTGACTTCGACAATACTGCAATATTGTCAGTATGCGTCTTGAGTTAGTGGTTCAGCTGCATTTCAAATCGTTGGACACTTATGCAACTATTTATAACTTGTCCAATTTAGGTTGCCATCTAGTTTCAGCACAAACACATCGGTTTTTCAGGCTGTGTTCCTTGGTATTTTGGAAGAGGTTTGTTGCTATGAATCAGTTGGTTGTTTTTTCGCCTCTTTGCTCCTCACAGATTGAAGCTCTTGTTTGAGTTTGTCCGCAGAAATAAGGCCTACCTGACGATAAATTTCATGACCAGCCGTGTTTAACACTATTAGGGTTGGCATTCCTACAATGTCAAAATATCTTAAAGTATCAGGATATTTATCGGCGTCTACTTTAAGAAACACGAACCCCCCCAACGTTTTGATTACCGCAGGATCTTTGAACGTTGTTCGATCCAACACCTTACAGGCGCCACACCATTCTGCATAAAAATCGACGAAAACGAGCTTGTCTGCTTCCGCTGCTTCAACAACTGCTTTAGATACTGGATCAGGAATTGCCCCTTGGGCTTCTTGACCTATTCTCCGTTCTAGCTGTTCTATAGGAGAAGGGGCAATTTCCGGCCGATACCCTAATTCAGCAACAGTCTTTTTCATCTGTCTGGTATTTGCAATATTCCGGTCATACGTAATCGTGAATTCATCCGTTTCAAGGAAGACTTCAACGTTTTTAACACCTGCTAGCTCTGACAGAGCGGCTGAGACCGAATCAGGTCAGCTTAGTCAGGTAGCACCGCTTTTACTTTTCATCATCCCGTAGATGACGATGGTTACTTTCGACATCGAGCTTCCGGCACTTTCACCTGATGCACATAGTGAACCGCATAAAGCCGCAATGGCGATGTGAATTGCGAGTAATTTTTTTATAGTCATTTTGTAAAAGTAACGCCTGCGCCTACAACAGTGTCAAGTAAAAACTGACTTAGAGCATTATATCAAGTCACCTCGCCAGAAATCATCCAATTAACCAAACCATCGGGACATCGACGGCCAGCCGGTCCAACTAGAAGTAGTCATTCTTCACAAAACGTTACTACTAAGTTAACTTGTCGCTCCGAAAAGAAAATGGGTCATTAGATATAGGCAATAATCCAGATGTTGACCGGAAGCAGGGCGGAATTGATCGAATACAACCAGATTCAATGATCAGCTTGAGCGAGAATCTACGGCGTGTTCAGATTATCGGGGCTACCTTTCATCTGAAAGATGTGGCGTTCTAATGTACATCTGTTTAATTCCCGAGAGGAATTGGATTCAACTATTAGGAAGGATTTCAATATGCCAGACCAATGGATGATACAAGCAACTACTTTCGCTAACTGCAATTGTCTTATTAACTGTGGCTGCCAGTTCAACGTGCCTACCAGCCATGGCTTCTGCAATTTTGTGATGGCCGGCCACATCAATCAGGGCAACTTCAACGACACCTCGCTGAGCGGGCTGAACTACGCCAGTATTTTCGCCTATCCCGGCGAGATTGCGGAGGGCAACGGCAAGCAGCTTATCGTTGTCGATGAAAGCGCTAACAATGACCAGCGCGTTGCACTTCAAAAGATCCTCTCGGGGCAAGTTGGAGAGCCGGGTTCAAATCATTTTTCTGTGTTCAGTAGCATGTGCAGTGAGTTACTGGAGACGGAGTACCTACCGATTGAAATCGAAGTCGATATCGCGGCTCGCAAGGCTCTGCTGAAAGTTCCCGGTCTGATTCAATCCATCGGCGAACCCGCTATAAACGCCTTTAATGGTGAGCCCTTTCATATCGCTATCGCCAGGCCCAGCGGTAGTTTTGAATACACCTACGCAGAGCTGGGTCTGGGGACCTCCACCGTCAGAGGTGCAATGGAAATGCAACTGGACTCGAGTTACGGCCAGTTTTGTACGATCCATTACAATCAGGAAGGTTTGATCCGGGCTGCCTGAAACCCGTGGCTATGATGTCGCTGCGGCGCTGGGACCAGATCTTACTCGTATCCTCGCTCACTGGATTAACACTTCTGGCCTGGGCCTACCTGTACTATGTTGAGAAAAACATGATTGGCATGGATGCTGGCATGCGCCCATGGCTGGCCACTGATTTTTTCATGATGTTCATTATGTGGGCGATCATGATGGTGGCCATGATGCTGCCAACCGCTTTACGCGCGATTTTGATCTATGCCGGTATCGCGGCTCGAGGCCGGCAGGATGAATCGCGCATAACTTCGATCTATCTTTTTAGCGGTGGCTATATCGTCATTTGGACTCTGTTCAGCGTTGCTGCGACGCTCACTCAGTGGGGACTGCAGTCGGCAGCGTTGTTGTCACCAATGATGGTTAGTAGCAGTGTCGGATTGGGCGCAGCGCTGCTGATAGTCGCCGGTATTTATCAATTTACCCCCTTCAAAGATGCCTGTCTCAAGCACTGTCAGTCTCCCATCATGTACCTGGCGGCAAACTACAAAAAGGGCAACGCGCAAGCTTTCCAGTTAGGACTTAAACACGGTGGCTATTGCCTGGGCTGTTGTTGGCTGTTGATGGGTTTGCTGTTCCTCGGCGGCGTGATGAACCTGATCTGGATACTGGCAATCACGCTGTTTGTTTTAGCGGAAAAACTGCTGCCGCCCATTTTGCATGGCACGCGGTTGAGCGGTGCAACGATGATAATTGTCGGCGTCGCCTTTCTCGCCGGTTATACGCCTTAGGATTTAATGAGTATTCTGGACTAGCTCTGCAATGGGAAATACCGCGGTATCGGTAGTATCTACGATCATAAGATCAGGCAGCCCGGACAAGGGGGTATTGACGGCTTTCCTGCCGAGCAGAAATGGTCTTTAGGCTAGAATCTTGTACCACCGCAGGAAGTGCGGTTCTAAATGGTGGCCGGAACCCTGAATCGAACCAGGCAGATGGGTTTTTTCAATCCGTTGGTCTCGCACTTCGCCGTTGATCCCAGATAGTCTGCCGTCAGGCTTCTAGCCCAAGAACATGACGCAGTCGTGTTATAGATTGTGACCTAGCACACACAACGAGACATCCAAACCGTTTGTCCTTTGAAACTGTGTCGAGCAATACTTGAATCGTGTTCAGTCAGTGTTTTTCCACAATAAAACCTGGGTCAATCAGTGAAAGCGACAAAGCGAACGGCAGACATTAACTCGTTGATGGATCATGCTTGGGTCAAATTGCTTAACCGTCAAGATGAACCTGCACTACCCAATCCCCCCCAAAGATGTTGAAAAATTATTAAGAAGCTACGCAGAGCGTAATCAAAATCGTTATAAAATTTTGCTCGAGGAACTCCGCAAGCATTTTAATGTTTTTGTTGGAGCAGAACTTGATTTTTCACCTTTGTTTTTTGCACGCCACAGAAAAACTGGAACTGAGCCATACAGAGAGGTGCTTACTGCTGCCGCTATACAATCGATTTGTCATGGATCGTTTTGGTCAGGTGTTGGCGCTTTCTAACCAAAGCCTGGCGGAGCAGGACTTTAATCCAGAGTCGAAGTACGCTGATCGCCCGGTATGAATTGGTCGCCAA
>JBLHQQ010000012.1:0-20880 GCA_047625245.1 Candidatus Azotimanducaceae bacterium | reverse complement strand
ATCGGAACAACTTTCCCCATGCATGCGTTTACCGTGAATACCTGACGGATGACGCGAGACTGGTGATCGCCAACATTCGCGCCGGTATTACGGCGGGGGGTAAGGCGATTAACAAACTTAAAGTGACAGGCATGATTAAGGAGAAAGATCGAGTTCGAGGGGTGGACGTGACCTGCCAACTGAGCGGAGAAAGTTTTGTGATTCGTGGCCGCGGAGTTATCAATGCCGCAGGTCCCTGGGTGGAGCAGATTTGTGCCTTTGATGGGCTACCGATGCCAAAGTCGATGGTGTTATCAAAGGGGATTCACGTGGTGGTGCCAGCGGAAAAACTACCGGCGAAGCAAATGACCTTCGCTCTCAGTCAAGATGATCGACCTTTGTTTATTGTGCCAAGAGGTAATACGGCTTATCTGGGTACCACGGATACCTTACATAAAGGTGCTGAGGTGTGGCCGGAGGTCACGGCGGCAGAAGTGGAGTATTTGTTTGAACCCATTAAGCGTTATTACGGGATTCAGCTGCAACGTAGCGACTGCATCACTAGTTGGGCGGGCCTACGGCCGTTGATTTTTCAAACAGGCAAGTCGACCAAAGAAATTTCTCGAAAGGATGAGGTCTGGCTGAGTGAGTCAGGGTTGGTCACGATTGCTGGTGGTAAGCTGACGGGCTATCGAAAAATGGCGGAAGACGCAGTGATGAAAGCCTGTGAAGTCATCGGTTTCAATTTTGAACAACTCGAACTCAATGATCCTCTGCCTGGAGGAGATATAGGCGCCTCTTTAAGGCAATGTGCCCTTGATCTGACACAGTCATTCCCAATGGATGATCAACATGCAGAACGGCTGGTGAAACTCTATGGCTCCGAGAGCCAAAATGTATTGCGGCTTGGCAAGCAACCATTGTTGCCAGATGGTTATGTTGTGGATGGAGAAGTCAGCTGGGCGATGGAAGAAGAAGGCGCTCAAAGTCTGGAAGATGTCTTGTATAGGAGAACGAGAGCAGCGCTTTACTCACCGGCTGAAAGCCTGGAGTTGTTGACTCCGGTGGCCGAAATCATGGCAAAGCGATTGGGATGGTCCGAAGATCGCCAGGCTCAGGAAGTTGCCCACGTGAATAAATTGCTCGCGGCTGATCTATCCTTCAGGGCTTGATTAGTTAACGGGCAAAATACCCAGGATCCAATCAACATCGGGGTCAGATTCATTTACCCGGTATTTTCTAAGCTCATAGTTTAGTTGCGGAATTTCTAACCGCACCTTTTCCGCTTCTTCCGTTGTGAGGCAAAGGAAGGTTGAATCTTGGCTTGCGGTGACAGATTTTGTGTTTGGTTGGGACAGGGGTTTGTCACCATATTCGGTGCCGATGGGATCGCCAGAAACGAGCTCTCCTTTGGCGAACACATACCAGCTGCCGTGGTCCAACATGAGTGATTCACCCGCAGCAAGCGTCATTGAGAAGGAATATCTGCCGATAATTTCCAATGAGCTAGAAGAAAGTGACGCAAACTGGGGTAACAATCGAATGATTGGGCGAAGTGCCCAACGCCTTAACAGGTCCGGCTTAAATCCTTCGTTTTCGATGAATGCGACAAAGGTATCTTCAGAAAAGACACAGATAGTGACGGGGGACGATGCGACAACACTGGCGTTTCGGTTTCCAGCCCCGGTGACAACCGCCATCTCACCAATAAGATCACCGGCTTGAAGTTGGGCGATTGTTCGGGATTGGGTGCCATCGTGCTGAACAACGCTGCAATAACCCGTGAGAACCAAATAAACGAACCCGCGACTGTCGGCATCCTGCACCACGATAACGTCGTCGGCGTTGTAGCGGCGAATTTCTTCCTGGGCGAGTAAGCTACGCATCCAGCGATTTGGGAAAGGCTTGCCTAACCAGGAGGAGAGGTAGTGACTAACCTGGGAGGTATAGATGCTTTTGTCACCTTCAAATACGGTATAGCGTTTACCGGAGCTTGCCAGAGAGAAGATATTGCTAAACTCTGCCGGTAGGTCATCGACGTGAACGAAGACGATTCGTTCAGCTTCGGATGCCAGTGCGTCAGCAGGGTTGCCGTGAATCGCGCCGGCGCCGCCGTCTGCAAACAGCATATGAAAATTGTCGCTAAATAGACGTTCTATATTTTGTAACGTTTCGGTCCTGACGTGGCCCGCTTCATGCAATCTACGGATCGACGCTAAGCTGTCGTTGTCGCCAATAATACAGAGCCTTCTTGAGCCATCTTTATCTCGAATGGTAAATGTTGCGCCAATAGTTGGAATGCTGTGGACCGTAAGGTGTGGGTCAATAATCAGACCGAAATAATTGAGTGTTTTGCCTGGGGTCACTTCGTTAAGAGTAAAGTGCTCGGAGATGACTTCTTTCGACCAACCCAACTGGCAGGAAAGTTTATCCATTGCCATCTCGTAAATTTCTTTAGTAGAGATCACTTCGACTCGATGAGGCATCCTCATCAAAGGAAACATGGCGCAGTGATCGTCGTGCAGATGGGTCAGAAAAACGGCGGAAATTTGATTTTTTGAGATGCCGCGTGCGTACAAGTGATCGTCCAGAAAAGGGATGGAGTCGATTAACATGTAGTCGCCGTTGTAACAGAGTGCAAGTCCAGTGCAGGGTTCATTAACACTAAAGCCCGAAGCGCCACCCAGTACTTCGATCCCGAGTTTGACGAGGCCACCGGGAACATAGTCGGACTTGATTGAATAGGGTGCTTTTACAATGATATCGTGGGGTAAGTCACACTGGATCGAACCCTGGCTGTTTGAAAACTTATATTTGTCTCTACCGGTATGATCAATTTGAAGGGTGCCGACCCGGGCACGACCACTCTCAAATGGGATCGTCTCAAAAAAGTCTTCTATAGGCTTCGGTGCACCGCTACTGTCTGGTACCGCCAGTGCTTTAGAAATAGCGAGCCATTCTTCTTTGAGGGCGTTGTCGGTATTCCAGCCATCAAGTTCTGCCCGGGTCGGACCCATTAGGGTCAGACGAAGTAGGCGCAAGGCATGACTAATTTCAGGTTCTTCGCCAACCAGTTTAATTTTTCTGCCCTCGGCAAGCCCCTTGGCGACAAAAACGAAGAAATAAAAGGGGAACTCGAGGTTATTCAGCAAAGACCCGTCTTTTTCTTTGATATCGGTCAGCAACATGGCATCGAAATGCATGATGTTGTTTAACAGAAGGTTTTTTAGGATTTCTGGTGGCTGCCCAACCAGGACCACGGTTTGGTCATCTTGAACGACACGACTAGCTTCCGCTGGAATCAGTACTGTTGGTCGAGACATTGGCAAACTGTTCTTAGATTGATTGATGATTGTAACGAATGCTTTTGTAGGGTGGAAGTGCGAGGCATTGCTCAATTGTGATTACGTAGTATCGAATTTTAGGTCGGAAAGCCCTAGAATTGGTACTCCAAGCATTCGCGCCACAGAAGAGAAGAACCAACATCATGAGTGAAACCATCCAACTGGACATCGCCGAAAAAGAGCTGTTCCGTGACAGCGTCGCTAAATTCTTAGAAAAAGAGGTTGAACCTCACTATGAAGCCTGGGAAGACGCTGGCATCTGGCCGAGAGATCTGTGGAGTAAAATGGGCGAAAACGGCTTTCTTTGTGTAGACGTCCCAGAGGCATATGGTGGTTTCGGTGCTTCTTTTGAACTTAGCTGCGTGGTGGTTGAAGAAATATCAAAAGCGGGCTATGGCGCGTTGGCCTCCGGAGTTTCGGTCCATTCAGACATCGTCGCACCTTACATACGCAATCTCGGTTCAGAACATCAGAAGTCTCACTGGCTACCGAAGATGGTTTCTGGGGAAGCCGTCGGTGCAATTGGTATGACGGAGCCCGGTGCCGGTAGCGACCTGCAGGCCATGAAGACCTCCGCAATCAAAGATGGCGACGATTATGTGATCAATGGACAGAAGACCTTCATTACCAATGGCCAGCATGCCGATGTCCTTGTCCTGGCAACAAAAACCGACCCCAAATTGGGCGCGAAGGGAATGACACTCTTTACGGTTGATTGCCATCTGGCTGGGTACGAGAAAGGCCGCAATCTCGAAAAGATGGGCTTACATTGCGGCGATACCTCGGAGCTGTTTTTTACTGATGTTCGAGTTCCCGCATCGGCGATTCTCGGTGGTGAGGGGAAAGGCTTCTTTAACTTGATGAATGAGCTGCCGCGGGAACGTCTAATTCTCGGGGTTGGGTGCGTCGCTGCCGCCGATGGCATGCTGAATTGGACGGTTGATTATGTGATGGAAAGAAAGGCTTTTGGTGCGTCTGTCTCAACATTCCAAAATACCCGATACGTGCTTGCGGATATCAAAACGGAAATCGAACTGAATCGGGCAATGGCAGAAAAGTACACGGCGAAGTTCATCGCGGGCGAGTTGACCAGTGAAGAGGCCTCGATGTGTAAACTGGCTGCCAGTGAAATGCAGGGTAAGGTTGCTGATCGGTGTGTGCAGCTATTTGGCGGTTACGGCTATATGAAGGAATATAAAATATCCCGGGCCTTTGTCGACGCTCGAATCCAGAGGATCTATGGCGGGACTTCAGAAATTATGAAAGAGCTGATTTCGAGAAGTCTGGTTGGTCGATAAGTGGAAGCGTGACTGAACGCCAATACTGGTGAACTTCTGCATCGAGCCTTGCTAACAGGCAAACCGGGTGATCGAGTCGGATTGTCGGTCTGCCAAAAGGTGTTGGAGAGAGTCTTCTTTTGTGATTGTCGCTTCGGGTGGGGACGAGGCAATCGAGGCTGATATCATTATCATAACCATTGCAGGTAATCCGAGTGGTAAGGTACTGAATCGAATTCTATGGCGGCAGTTTCCCGGACCTGCGCCCACCTAAGCGCTTCGAGGACCTTATGCCCCGTTACGACTACCTTTGTCATGCTAATCAGCAAGTTGTTGAAGTCATCCATTCCATCAAAGACAAACTGCAAATCTGGGGTGAGGTGTGCAATCTTGCTGGCATTGAGCCGGGTGAGGTTTCCCCTCATGAACCTGTAGAGCGGATCATTACTACACCGCCAATGGCCAACATGCCGATAGGTAATGTTGGAATTAAAGACATGGGCTTTACCAAACTTGTTAAACGCGATGATGGGGTTTACGAGAACGTCACGCGCAGTGGTACGGAGAGCCGATATACCGTTGCGGGAGATCCCTCGACCATGCCGCACTTCAAGAAAAAGCTCGGAGACTGAATGGCCCGCTTCATTGCTCTTGTCTTTATTTCTCTACTCTGCTCAATCCAGGCCGCGAACGCGCAATCTTCAAAACAGGATGGACAGCAGTTTTATGTGATCAAGTTTAACAAAGGTCCAGCCTGAGTTGATGGCGTTCGTTATGAGAAACAGCCTCAAATCGAAGCACATTTAGCTTGTTGGAAAGTACTCTACTATCGAGAAATTTTGCTGATGAGTGGCCCCTGGAAAGATGAATCGGGTGGCTTGTTTATCGTCAGATTAGGCGACGGAGAAATGGCGCAAGCGTTTGTTGATCAGGATCCTGCCGTTAGCAGCGGATTGATTGAGGCCAATACTCAACAATGGCGTGTACTCAGTTCGGCAATGCGGAGCATTAAGCCAATTCAAATCGAGGTTAAGTCGGACGAATCTTTTAAGGTTGAAAGAATAGATCCGAGTTCTCCGCTTAACCTAAGATAAGATCGCTAGCCATCAGCCGTGTTCGGTTGGGATTTGACCGCTCTAGCCGCCAATTCTTTCTCGATAAGAAAATCAGCTACATCCAACATGCGAGAGAATCCGATGCTGCCGGTGACACGAATTTGATATTTGCCCTGTACGACCATGCCCGGTACCGAGGCGACCTTGTATCGCCGGGCCAACTGATCTGCTCGACTTAGACGTTGCGCCACATCGTCGCCATTGAAGGTGCTGACAAACTGGGCTTCGGTGACGCTTCCTAGGGCCAACACGCCGGCAATTTCCTGGTCAGTTTGAAGGTTTCGACGGGCATCATGGACCTGTTTGAACATTAAGGTATGACCCTGATCGAGTATGCCTAAGCTCTCCATGGTGTAATAAGCTTTTCCATAGTTGCGCCAAACCTCGTTGGCAACCGCCGGTATCTGGTTGAACTTAACCGTATCTTGATGATCTTCGGCCCAGGCGTTTATTTCGTCATCAAAGTTGTAGCAGTGAATGCATCCATAAGAGAAAAACTCTGTCACTTCGATCTTGTCGCCGCGAATACGCCGCGGGTTGTCGATCAAAATGTAGTGCTCGCCTTCAACAAACGCCGCTGTGTTGGTCTCGGATACAACCAGGGTGGAGAAATAGCCAAGGATGCCAATCGCAATAACAACGATTACCCCAACAATGATCTTCTGCTGTTGAACGAACTTAGCGCGTCGGTTAACCATTAGATTCCTATAATTTCGTGGTCGGTAGATGCGACGATTATAAACTGATTCGCCTAGACATGTGCCATTGTGTAGACTCGTGAAAATTCGAAAAAGAGAGCCGAATCATGACGAGAATGCCAGCGTTAAGCCTTGCCGCAGTGCCCGGTCGGCGTAAAGCCACAATTGAACTCGCCACCGAAATTGAGAAGCGAGGCTTTAGTGGCATTTATGGGCCCAGTCTTGGGGATTCCCTGGCTTTATGTGAGGCACTGTCATTTGCGACCAACGAAATAACCTTTGGCACCAGCATTATGCCTATCTACTTTCGTCAGGTAGCAGACTATGCCCATACGGTGTCATTTATTCATGAGGTGTCTGGTGGAAGGTTTCGCTTTGGTATCGGTGTTAGCCATGCGCCGGCGTTAAAACAGCGTGGCATCAGTGGTGGAAAGCCATTGTCGGATACTCGAGAATTTGTTGAGCAGTTAAAAGCCGTTCCTCGAGCAGGAGAATTGCCTCCGATTTTACTCGCAACGCTGCGTAAGAAGATGATTGCGCTGTCGCAAGAGATTGGCAACGGCATGGTCTTCGCAAATGGCGCGCGTAGTCATATGAGTGAGTCTTTGTCAGCCATTTCCGATGCAGCGAAGAGCGATGACAACTTCTTCATCGGCGACATGATTCCGACCTGTATCTCAGACGACATAGAAGCGGCAAAAGCGGTTAATCGTAAAACTTTAACGTCCTACGCGATGTTGCCAAATTATCGAAACTATTGGAAAGAAGCTGGCTACGAAGAAGAGATGATAGGCATTGAGAAGGCGATTGAAGCGAAAGAGTTCGACACAATTCCACATTTTCTTACCGACAAATGGCTTGCCGATACCACTTTGTTTGGTTCTGCTAGCGACGTTCGAGATGGTGTAGAAGCCTGGTTCGACGCAGGCATAAAGACGCCTATCCTGGTGCCGTCTTCTGCCAATGGTGGGCAAATGAAAGCCTTCGAAGAAATGCTGGCAATCTTTTAGCCGTTAACCATTGACGACTAATAATGTTGAATCGCTTTGAACCTGAAAAGAGCTGGAAAGTGAATCAGATGGAGGAGAAGTAGCGATGGTTTTTGTTGGACGGGTTTTTAAAGGATAAGCCATTCAAGAACGGATTTATACGCATCTGAAAGCAGCACTGTTTGTTTTCACGGCAGCGTTTGGTAGTTACCTGTTCGCAGATAATATAGATCGGGCGCTCGCGACTAGCGGCCGATCGGAACAGGATGTGCAGCTGAACGAGCAGCGTCAGCCAGCAGAGGTGCTACGATTTCCTGGTGTCAAATCCGAGATGGCGGTGTTTTAGGCGTAATTGATCATAATGCACTGCTTGGAACCGATGCCGCATTGGTCGGGAAAGGTCTTCATCGGGTCGACCCTTCACGCGTGATTGCTGATTTAACCGCAGCGGGTTTTTTACTCGAAGCGTCCTCAGATTTTCTCGCCAATGTGGAAGATGACAAGACCACCAGCGTATTTCTGCCAGAGAATCGCTTTAAGACCGATCGCAGTTTGCTGCGATTTAGAAAATCAAAATAATCTAGAACGCCACGGTGCGAGACACGATCTGATCATAAAAGTCACTGTCCAGACGGCAATAGCAGGTTGTGCCGGGTTTCATCACCAGCAGGTCATCGGTGACCTTGTCTAGATGGTAGGCGTGATTTCGCAGATCGTTTTTTTGTAGTTTGTGGGTCGAGGTGGTCGGTAGTTCCGTTAGCACTCGAATGAAAATTGGTCGGGAGTAAGACGGTAGGCTATTGATGATATGGTTGCTCAACTGCTGCAGATCCATGTCTTTAAGTTTGAGCCCTTCCTTTATGACGATTGCGGCCATTCCAGCTCGACCGTCAGCACCAGGAATTTCAACTCCGTAAACATTGGTGAAAATCACATCTTCGAATTTGTTGATGAGTTCGCCGATTTCGTTGGTTGACACGTTTTCACTTTTCCAGCGGAAAGTATCGCCAATTCTGTCCACAAACTGGTAGTGCTTTTGTCCCCAGGCAAAACCGACATCAACCGTCTTCATAAGGTCGCCGGTGTTAAAATAAACATCACCGGTAGCAAATGCGTCCCGCACAATCTTCTTCTCTGAGGCATCGTCGCTGGTATAGCCTTCGAACTTGGCGTTGTCGTTTATTTCCATGAGTAATAGACCCGTGCTCTCATCATCGATTACCTCAATGCAGGTGCCTGATCCGTCACGAACAATTTCATCTGCAGCGACGTCGTATTCGACTAATTTAACCGGAGAAACACCCATGCCGACGGTACAGTCTTTATTAAAAATATTGGCGAAGCTGCCATTACCTTCACTGGCACCGTAAAGTTCGCCGATACGTTCAATGCCGAACCGTTCTTTAAAGGCTAACCAGATGTCAGGTCGGAGCCCATTACCCGCAATGGTTCTGATGGGGTTAATGGCATCATCCTTGTGAGGTGGGCGGCTCATGAGATAGCGAATAAACTCGCCGATGTAAATAAAGCAGGTGCAGTTGTTCTTGCGAATATCGTCCCAGAAAGCACTGATCGAGAGCCTTCGGCGGATCACCGTTGAGGCCCCAACAGATAAGGCAGAGCTTAGGCCGACAATCAAACCAGTTGCATGGTAGAGAGGCAGACAGTTGTACATGCGGTCATTGTGGTCAATACGGAACAGTGCCGATGCGGCAAGACTACCGTTAGGTAAAATTCTGCGGTTAGATACGATGGCAGCTTTGGGTAAGCCGGTGGTGCCGGAAGTAAAAATATATAACGCTCGGTCGCCCATGGTAATGGTTTTCGCAACAGGCAACTCAGCGCTGTCAATTTCGGAATCACCAGAGTCGAGTGTCACTGCCCAGTTTGGTGGAGGTCCACTATTGAGTTGGGGGTCTCGGACGAATAGATAGTCTTCGCCGTCGGCAAGGTTTAACTCTTCTCTCATTTGCTCAAGGGGTTCAACTAACTCCTCACCGAAAATGCACTTCTTCGATTCGACAAGATTAATGCAGTGGGTGAGCTGTTGTTTGGTGAGGTTAGTGTTGATCATGCCCACCGTGGCGCCCAACGTCTGGACACCGAGCATACTCACCACAAATTCGATGCGGTTTTGCATGAATAGGCTGACACAATCGCCTTTTTGGATGCCCATTGCTTCGAGTTTGCGAGCGACTCGATTGGCTCTTTGGTTCAGCTCGACCCAGGTTATGTCTTCACCTTCACAAATCAGCGCAAGGTTGGTGGGATACTTCAGCGCATTGGCTTGTACAAGCAGAGGAAGTGAGCCAATGGTGCTTGGGGTCGGCGGTTTGATCGTGGCAGCTTTGTAAAGTACCTTGAGATCACCAACAAAACTCTGGATGCCCATATTTGTGCCTTTGACTTATTTTTATAATTTAATAGAACGGAATGATAACGCCTGATCACCCTGATGCACAGTGGTTCCAAGTGGCGTTCTAGTGTCGACTAAGGAAATTACGGGTTCTGGGAGATGCCGATATTAAGTAACCAGGTAGCCGCCATGCTGTTGCAATGGTACTGGAGCGCCGATATATTCAGATTTATCAGGTTATCGTTTGGCGTGTGATAGTGGCCGCGTTCTTCTGTAAAGGATAAGTCGATGCGGTTAATGCCGCGTCTATTCACGGCGGAAAAGTCGGTATCGTTGGGTATCCATTTCAAAATATCATTACTGAGAGAATTGCCTCTGACGGGATCTACAATCTTTAAGTGGGCGCTTAATAGTTCATCATTTTGATCTGATGTCCGCAAAAATCTAACGATACCTTTGTTGCCACCGCCTTCGTAATTTAGCACCACCGAAAAACCGTTAGATTCTAGACTGCCATTAAAAAATCCTGAGCGTTTTAATGGTGCTTCGAGTCGTAAAACTCTTGCAGTTACCTAGATTGCAGCAACGGCTGCGCCGTCATCACCAGCACCAATGCTGGTTGGTACTGGGTCATAGTGAGCCATTAAAACGATTTGATCGTTGGGCGATTGACCTTTAATCTAATCAGATTTTCTACCATGGCTCAGCGATTGGATTGAAAGCGACAAGACCATTGGCGCTGAGTTCGGTAACCGATTTCGAGGTGAGTAAGTTGTTTTTTGATTTGCAACTTAAAGAAATAGTTGGCGACTGATCCAACTGGATAGAGTTCATTTTGTTGAAGTAAAACTTGTAAAAAGTCTCGGGCTCTCTGAGCAGAAAACTGATCCGCCGGGGCAAGCCTAGAAACAACTTGTGGTGGTCCGGGCAACCAAAAGTGAGCAGCATACAACAGCGCACTAATGAACAAGGCCAGGTAGGCGAGTAGGGAGTCCGGTGTTAATCTCGCAAAAGTTGCCATTGTGATTTTGGAATTTAGTCTAAATACAGGAGTAATAAAATGACAGAGGTTCTTGTGAGGCATAGTGAAGGTGTTGGTCATCTTGTTTTAAATAGACCTGGCCAAAGAAACTCATTAACCGGGCCTTTAGTGGTGCAATTAAAGAGCGGTTTGGATTCTTTGTTAGATAACCCCGATTGCAAGGCAATCATTATCAGTGGCGCAGAGGGATATTTTTGCGCTGGGCTTGACCTCAAAGCATTTTCGGCGGACCCAGCACCATCCTGGAAAGCGGATTTTCAAGCACATTGGGCCGATTTTCACGAAACGGTTTATCACGCAAATGTGCCTATTATTGGTGCTCTGCAAGGTTTTGCTATTGCCGGTGGTTCCTCTCTTGCACTCGCTTGTGATTTTCTTGTGGTGGGCAAATCTGCGTTTATGCATGTCTCCGAAGTAGAGCGAAATATGCTTGCACCTCTGAATATATTTTGGCTTGGCCAACGTCACAGCTATCAGACGGCATTACGAATGGCCCTGTTAGGAAAGAGGTTGTCGGGAATGGAATTAGTTGCAGCTGGGATCGCGGAAACTTGCGTGGATGACGCTGAGGTATTGCAAACGAGCGAGGTGATGGCAACCCGATTTGCAGGCTTTGACGGGCAAAACCTTAAGGCTTTGAAAAGAAGTATTAAAAAAAGTTACCCTCGGAATTCTTTTCGAGATCAGTTGGCAGAAATCAAATCAGCGTCGACGTTCTGATAAATACAGTTCTACGCAAAAAAAAGATGGCTGGCACGCATTTTTTTGAAGGGGTGTTTACGCCCATGAATCAGGGGTTTTCGCAGTCTTTCCAAGGGTCAGATGTAGAGTTTTCGACGTAAGTCAGACTGTTTCCACTGTAAAACTAGTGTCAATGTGCCATTCAAGACCTGACTTATGCACATCTGCCCCTAGTCGCTGTTGTCAACCCCCACATAGGCTGAGTTTTGCATGCGAGTTCTCCTGAAGGTGCCATAAGATGTTGATAGTTAATAATAAAAGTCCATTTTATAAATTTCAATCTTGTGTGCTCTGCAACACGAATGGTCCATGTATTTATGGTTATCTCTAAAGTTATCACCATAGTTATCCACAGGTTTGTCCTAAAGGCTGGATTCCCCCTATTTTTATAAGGGTTTCTACTCTATCGAGTGGGTCCTTGGTTCTGTGCTACATTCCTTTGGCTAAATTTACGACAGCTTTTAAGTCAACCTTCAACACAAGCTTCAACACAACTACAGAGGAAAGGCATGGGCGGTTCTATAGAAATTTTTGGGCATTGTGATACGCGATTTGCAAAGGCAAAGGATGTGTTAGCAGCCAGTATCGAGAGCGGAGACGACCTTGGCGCCTCTTTTGCCGCCTATATTCACGGTGAAAAGGTGGTAGATATCTGGGCTGGGCACCTGGATGAAGATCAAACTAAACCCTGGCAAGAAGACACCATTATCAATGTCTACAGCACGACCAAAACCATGACATTTCTGTGTGCGTTGCGGCTAGCGGAGCAAGGGCGTCTGGACTTTGATTCCAATGTTGCGGAGTACTGGCCAGAATTCGCCCAGAACGGTAAGGAAGGCGTTAAGGTCTGGCACCTGATGAATCACGCGGCGGGTTTGTCCGGTACCGATGAGCCTCTTCAGGGTGAGGACTTGTACGATTGGCAAAAGGTTATTACTGCCCTTGAGCAGCAAGCCCCTTGGTGGGAGCCCGGCACAGCCACGGGATATCACGCGTTAACCCAGGGATACCTGATTGGGGAGGTGGTTCGACGAATTACAGACCAAACCATTGGCCAGTTTTTTGCTGCTGAGATTGCGGGGCCGCTGGAGGCGGACTTTTTGATTGGCGTGCCGGAGTCCGAGTTCGGAAGAATTGGAGATCTCATGCCCCCCGGTGGTGATGCGTCATTGACCCAAGAGGGTGACCCGGACAGCATTGCGGTCAAAACATTTCGTTATCCAGCGACTTCAGCACTGGCCTCCAGAACTGCAGGCTGGCGTAAGGCTGAAATCCCTGCGGCCAACGGCCATGGCAATGCAAGAAGTGTTGCGAAGATTCATTCGGTGTTGGCCAATAAGGGTGAAGCTCACGGAGTTCGGCTCTTTTCAGAATCATTAGCCAAGCAAGTTATGGATATCAGAATAGAGGGGACAGACATGGCGCTCGCAGTGCCAATGGCCTTTGGGTTGGGTTTTGGCGTTAATACAGCAAAGTTACTTTCACCCAATCCAAATGTTTGTTTTTGGGGCGGTTGGGGAGGATCCCTGGCGCTGATTGATCAGGATGCCGGAATGTCGATGTCCTACGTGATGAATAAGATGAATGTGGGATTGGTCGGTGACCTCCGCTCCTTTAATCTCTCTCAGGCAATGTATGCAGCGCTTTGATAAGGCTGTTTTTGATGGGGAGTTGCTTTGATTGAGTTTGTGGTTCGAGCCCGAAAAGCGCCGACGGAGGCAAGTAAGTTCCTCGGTAACGCGGGCAAAGAGGCTCATGTTGAGTACTTAACGCAAATTCTCGTCAATGCGCTGTTTGTCAGTAAAGGTCATAGGTCGGACGTCTGTCTGACCTATGTTTTTGAAGGCAGTGCAGACTTCTCTCGTGTTCTGCATTTTCGTGGAGAGTCCTTAGGTCAAATTGAAGATCAGTCCGAACAGGGCCTGTTGCGATTGTTTGCTCGTTGCCTTGCGGCAGGGGCCGGTCTGCAAAAGGACACCTCAATCGTGACCGACCAGGGCATAGACGTGACGGCGACCAGCTTTGAAAAGCTGATAAAGGGTTATCAAGAAACCCGGCAAGTTTTCTTGTTGGAGCCCAAAGGCCAGGACATTCGTCATGCGGAACTGCCGGATGAAGCTGTTTTCGTGCTCACAGATCACATCCCAATGCCGCCCAAGCAGGCGAAATCTATGGTACGTCGCGGCGTTACCGCCCTGTCTTTGGGTCCTATTATGTTGCATGCGTCCCAGTGTGTGGTGCTGATACAAAACGAATATGATCGACTTGGTTAAGGATCCATGTTGTTTGCCTCCTAAGATTCAGGAATAATCGGCGCATCCAATTTAAGCACTTTTACTCAGACAATTAACCTAGGCAGAAAATTATGACTATTCAATCCATTGCCATTCTTGGTGGTACCGGCGATCTTGGCGGCGGTCTTGCAAGACAGTGGTCTAGAGCGGGCTACCAGATTCTAATTGGTTCTAGGACGGACGAAAAAGGTAAGGCGGCGGCGGAAGCGTTGCTTGCGGAGTTTCCGGATCTGAATGTTTCGGGTCACGAGAACCTTGAGGCGGCTACTGCCGCTGACCTGGTTGTGCTCACTGTGCCCTTCGACCATCAGATCAGCACGCTCGAAACGGTTAAGTCAGCTTTAGCAGGAAAAATCTTGGTTGATGTGACTGTCCCTCTTAAGCCTCCAAAAGTCGGTTCGGTCCAACTACCCGAGGCAGGTTCTGCTGGCCAAATGGCACAGAATTTTCTTGGCGAGGATGTCAGTGTTGTTTCTGCTTTCCAGAATGTCGGCGCGGTTCATCTGCAGGAAGACCATCAGATTCAATGCGATGTACTTGTGACGGGCAATAAAAGGGCAGCACGAGACGAAGTGATTAAGCTGGTAGAAGCTGTGGGCCTTAAAGGTTGGCATGCCGGGCCGATTGCGAATGCTGCTGCGGCCGAGGCATTAACGTCCGTATTGATTACCATCAATCGGCATCACGGTATTGAAGGTTCGGGAATCGTCATTTCCGGCGAGCCTAAAGCAAAATAGATGGATCTCAGATTGTTTGGTGTCCCTGACTTGCCGATGGTTGAGCCGGGCGATGATTTGGTCGGAATGATTTTGTCGGCTCTCGATGATTGCGGCGAATCACTGCAGCAAAATGATGTGTTAGTCATCGCCCAGAAAATCATTTCCAAAGCTGAAGATCGCTATCTCGATTTGCGTAAGGTTGTACCGAGCCCCGAGGCGGAACAATTAGGCCTTGAAGTTGACAAAGATCCTCGCAAGGTGCAAGCGATTCTAGATGAGTCGACAGCAGTTGTGCGAAAGCGTCCAGGCGTGTTGATCGTCGAACATAGACTTGGTTTTGTTCAAGCCAATGCGGGTATTGATCAATCAAATATCGATGCCGATGAAGACAATCGCTGTTTGTTGCTGCCGGTCGATCCTGATGGCAGCGCCGAGCGCATTCGGCAGCAAATTATCGATCGGCTTGGCATCGAGGTCGGGGTCATTATCAATGACAGTATTGGTCGAGCCTGGCGTGTTGGGTCTCTAGGGCTTGCGATTGGCATCGCTGGTTTTACGGGATTGGAAGATTACGTTGGCCAGACTGATATTTACGGCAATGAATTGCGGGTTACCCAGGTTGGTGCTGCTGACGAACTCGCTGCGGGTGCTTCACTGGTTATGGGTCAGACGACCGAGAAGACTCCTGTGGTGTTGGTTCGAGGTTATCAGCCTAGGTCGCCGGTAGATCCGAGCCAGCGCGGCGTGAAACCGCTCATCCGCCCGAAAGAAATGGATATGTTTCGCTGATGACGACTATTGCGATATCAGGCGGCGTCGGCGGCGCAAAACTTGCCCTTGGATTGTCCAGGGTGTTACCGCCTTCCCAGCTTACGATTATTGGCAACACCGGGGATGATTTTGAGCATCTTGGACTTAAGATTTGTCCTGACCTGGACACCGTGATGTACACCCTTGCGGAGCTGAGCAATAAAGAGCTTGGTTGGGGTCAAGCAGGTGAAAGTTGGCAATTTTTGGAGGCCCTAGAGCGCCTAGGCGGCGAAACCTGGTTTAGGCTCGGCGACCGGGATATGGCGACACATATTCAAAGAACAGCTTTGCTCAAATCCGGCGAATCTCTATCGACCGCGACCACCAAGCTTTGTCGTACTCTAGGTATCGAGCACCCAATTGTGCCAATGAGTGATGACCAAATTGCCACTCGAGTGCATGTCAGATCCGGCGAGACTCTGGCATTTCAACACTATTTTGTCCGGGATCGATGCCAACCTGAAGTGACCGGCTTTGAATTTTCCGGTCTAGAGCAGTCAAACCCGTCTGCAGGCTTTTTAGCCGCGCTACAGGATCCGCATCTGGATGCCATTATTATTTGTCCCTCTAATCCCTTCGTCAGTGTAGATCCGGTACTGAAGATTCCAGGTGTGGCGGGTGCCATTCAAGAAGCGAGCGGACCCACCCTAGCAGTATCGCCCATTATCGGTGGGGAGGCGATTAAGGGCCCTGCGGCAAAAATGATGGCCGAGCTGGGTATGCCTCAAAGTGCCCTAGCGGTGGCTCAGCATTACGTTGGCCGGGTTGATGGTTTCGTTATTGATCAAGCAGACGAACATCTGGCAGCGGAAATCGAGAATCTTGGCATGAAGTGTTTTGTCACCAATACTTTAATGGTGTCGTTGCAAGATCGTATTAAGCTTGGAGAGTCTTGCCTGGCCTTTGCTGGGCAGCTTAGGGCATAAGCCCATAACCAAATTGAATAGGGATAGCCTAGGCCGAGTAGCTGTCAGGACTAAATCAGTCGTGATAATGTAGCGAATTCGTGACAGTGCGCGTTCAGGTTATGCAGGTAAATCTGGTCATTCCGATCAAACAGCTCGAAGATGCCAAGCAACGACTCGGGTCTTTGCTTGATTCCGCCCAACGGCAGGCGCTCTTTCGTGCAATGGTTGAGGATGTGTTAGAAGTCGGCACAACCTGTGACCGAATTGATCAGGTGGTCGTGATTACGGCGGATGACACAGTAGGCGACTTGGCTAGGGCTTATGGTGCGAGGGTGCTGCCCGAGCCCGAGGACCCAGGATTGATTAATGCAGTCACTCACGCGGCAAGGACGCTAAGCGCCGAGGGTGTCGATGTGATGATGTTTTTGCCAGGTGATACACCGCTGGTTAGCGTTGAAGAACTTGAGGTGGTGCTGGATGGCTTTGGCCTAAAGGCGTCACCAGAGTTTTTGATCGTACCGGCATCGGATCTTGGCGGCTCTAACTGCGTTTTGTGTTCGCCGCCGGATTGCATGACCTTTGGCTTTGGCGAAGATAGTTTTCGTCGACATCTGAAATTGGCTCGAGAATTAGGCATCGAACCGATTGTGGCGAAACTGCCGGGTATTGGTCTCGATATAGATACGCCGGAAGATCTGCAAGAATTGGTGAACGAAATCATTGCGCAGAATATTCAGTCCCATACTTATCATTGTTTGTTGGCCAACGGTTTGTTGTCCACAACGGAACAGGGCGGCATAGCCGTCTTTGCTAATCAAAGGTGATCCATGACACAGTTGAATGAATTGTTAGGTCAAGCACTGACGCAACCACTAGCAGATTCTGAAGTACTGGCACTTGCTGCCACAACGGATACCGCCGGCCTGATGCAGGTCGCTGGGCAGATTCGTGACCGGGGGCACCAAAATGCAGTTTCCTATTCAAGGAAGGTGTTTATCCCCTTGACGCATTTATGTCGCGATGTTTGTCACTATTGCACATTTGCTCAGGTGCCTCGAAAACTCAAAGCTCCCTATTTAACACCTGACGAGGTGTTGAAGATTGCACAAGCTGGCGCTGAGGCAGGCTGTAAAGAAGCGTTGTTTACATTGGGTGATAAACCCGAGGCGCGCTACAAGGCCGCGCGGGATGGACTCAAGCAACTAGGGCAAGAGTCAACCTTGTCATACTTGCGTGATATGGCAGAGCTGGTTTTCAAAGAAACGGGTTTGTTCCCTCATTTGAACCCAGGCCTGATGAATGCAAACGATTTAGCTGAGTTGCGAAAAGTCTCTATTTCGATGGGAATAATGCTCGAAAGTTCCTCAAATAGGTTGCTAGAAAAAGGTATGCCTCACTACGGTTCGCCAGACAAGGTGCCAGAGCGACGATTTGAAACCATGCGGCTAGCTGGGCAGGCAAAGGTGCCTTTTACCTCTGGAATACTCATTGGCATTGGTGAAACACGGATTGAGCGAATTGAGTCACTACTTGCATTAAGAGACATCCAGTCCGAATACGGTCACATACAAGAAATCATCATCCAAAATTTTAGAGCCAAAGCCGAAACATTAATGGCAAAAGCGCCTGAGCCAGATCTGAACGAACTGCTTTGGACTATCGCCATGTCACGCATCATCTTCGGTGAAAAAATGAATATTCAGGCGCCGCCGAATTTGAGCCCTGGTGTGCTGCCACAGATTGTCGACTCGGGTATTAATGATTGGGGTGGTGTTTCGCCAGTGACCCCGGATTTTGTTAATCCAGAAGCACCTTGGCCTCACCTAAGCAATCTTGCTAACGAAACGGCTAATGCGGGTAAGGTTTTGATTGAACGTCTTGCGATCTATCCTGACTACGCCGTGGATGTTGAAACCTGGCTTGACCCTCAAGTTCAAGCAGGCGTGCGTCAGGCGATCGACGGTCAGGGCTTTGCCCGCATGGAAGACTGGTCAGCAGGGGCAATTTCTGAGCCACCCAAAGCAGATATAGCCAAGGTCACTTCGATTCCAAAGTCGTTGCCGAATGCTGATGTCGCCGCGATTCTGGCAAAGGTCACGAGCGGCGAAGTGTTGAATGAGGAGGATATTGTTCGACTCTTCAAAGCGCGAGGCGATGACTATACCCATGTTTGTCAAACTGCCGACCGACTTCGAGCAGAAACAGCCGGTGAAACTGTCACTTATTGTGTCAATCGCAATATTAACTACACCAATGTTTGCTACTTTAAATGCCAATTCTGCGCTTTTTCGAAAGGCAAGATGAGCGAAAATTTGCGCGGCAGGCCCTATAACCTTTCTCACGAGGAGATCATGCGACGTACCGCCGAGGCTTATGCAAGAGGCGCATCAGAAGTGTGTTTGCAGGGTGGTATTCATCCCGAATACACGGGGCAAACCTATATCGACATTTGTCACAGCATCAAACAAGTTGTGCCCGAAATGCATATCCATGCGTTCTCGCCGCTAGAAGTCTGGCAGGGAGCCCATACGCTGGATATTCCGATTAAAGATTTTCTAGGTCAGTTAAAAGAGGCAGGGCTCGGTACGTTGCCCGGTACAGCTGCTGAAATTCTTGATGATGAGGTCAGGGCAACTCTATGCCCCGATAAGATCAACACTGCCCAATGGTTCGAAGTCATGGAAGCTGCCCATGAAGTTGGTTTTAATACAACGGCCACCATCATGTACGGTCATATAGAACGCTACGAACATGTGGCGCGACATCTTCTGCGTGTTAGAGCTTTACAAGAAAAGACTGGTGGTTTTACGGAGTTTGTCATACTGCCCTTTATTCATATGGAGTCTCCTCTTTATCTGAAAGGTAATGCGAGAAAAGGCCCAACCTTTAGGGAAGCAATACTCATCCATGCAATTTCGCGACTCGTGTTACATCCAGTTTTTACCAATATTCAGGCTTCATGGACCAAGCTCGGCCATGATGGCGTGCGGGCTTGTCTGAAGGCTGGTGTGAATGACATTGGTGGTACTTTGATGAATGAGACAATTACTAGAGCCGCTGGCGCAGCACATGGTCAGGAAACGTCTCCCCAGGAAATGGAAGAGATTATTACCAGCATCGGGCGCATTCCTAGACAGCGATCCACCGCCTATGGTGAGGTTACGGACCTACAGAAGCAAAAATCGTTTGGCGCGAAAGCCTTGCTTGAGCCAACCTATGAACCCGCGCAGAAGTATGAAAGAACGGGGCCGAAGATTAAGAAAATATTGGTTCGGCCGGGTTTAGAAGGTGAAGATAAGATCACTGGCGCAGACATTGTTTAGAGGACGTGCTTAACAAAAAAAGCAGCATTTAATAAGAATAGCACCTAATAAGAGCGGCAGTTTTTTGAGAAGAGTGAATGGACGTAGATAACTTTTCAGCCATAGAAGTAGAATTCCACAAGCGAATCTCCAAGATTGTGTGGTGTAATTTTACGACCATTGATCAAAATAACCGGCCCCGATCGCGCATGTTACATCCAATTTGGGAAGGCCGAGAAGGATGGGTTGCGACCGGAAGAAATAGCTTCAAGGCTCGTCACCTAGAAAACAATCCATTTGTATCGCTCACCTATTGGGACCCCGATCATCAGCAGGTTTATGCCGAATGTAAGGCTGAATGGGCGGATGACACAGAAACTAAACGAAAAGTCTGGGATTTATACGCTGATACGGCGCCACCCCTTGGCTATGATCTAAAGACTTTTTGGTCAGACCCATCCGCTGAAACGTATGGAGTACTCAAACTGACGCCTTGGAGAATTGAATTGTCATCTCTTGCCGATATGGCAAACCCACTAGTTTGGCGGCAGTCAATTAGCTAACAAAGCACATTAAAAACACTGAAGAACGAGAGGATTTACTATGCCCGTGCCACAAAGAACTGCACTGACGCTTCCAGACCCCAGAGGGGTTCACCAAACCATTGAGGTTGCTAAATGGGCAGAAGCGGAAGGTTATGATGACCTTTGGTTTGCAGACAGCTCGGGAGTTGATGCCTTAACAACGGCCGCAGCGGTTGCCCTTAATACTGAACGGTGTCGCATCGGCACAGCCATTATTCCTGTGTTTTCTCGAACCCCGGCGGTGCTCGCTTCTACGGCGCACGTCTTGCATCAGCTCTCAGGTGGACGCTTTATTCTTGGTTTGGGTTCGTCTAGTCAAACGATGATGGAAAACTGGCACGGCCTAAAGTTTGAGAAACCGCTCACTCGCGTAAAAGAAACCACGCTCTTGATCAAGGAAATGCTTAGAGGAGCCAAGACCGATTTTAATGGTGCAACTGTCACCAGCCGCGGCTACCGTCAATTACCTCTAGAAGAGGGTGCACAACCGGTTTATATGGCCGCGCTTCGAAGCAAGATGTTAGAAGCTGCTGCAGAATTTAGTGATGGTATTATCCTTAACCTTTTTCCGAAAGATGCACTGCCAAAAATGATGGAACACATCAAGATTGGTGCGGAGAGAGCAGGCAAAAAACTTGAAGACATCGAAGTTGTATGTCGTCATCAAGTTATCGTGACCGACGATAAAGAAAGTGCGAGAAACTTTATTCGTTCTGGTTTTG
>JBLHQQ010000011.1:0-22427 GCA_047625245.1 Candidatus Azotimanducaceae bacterium | reverse complement strand
TGGGCGCAAACCATGGTCATGGCTTCGCACTGGGTGGGGTTTACTTTGCCAGGCATAATGGATGATCCGGGTTCATTAGCAGGAATATCGTATTCGCCAATCCCGCTTCGCGGCCCAGACGCTAGCATGCGAACATCATTGGCAATCTTCATCAAGCTAACGGCTAGTTGCTTCAGAGCGCCGTGGGTTTCGACGATCGCATCATGGGCCGCGAGCGCTTCAAACTTGTTGGACGCTGTAATAAAGGGCAGTTCTGTTAGCTCGGCGATATTGTTGGCAACGAGTTCCGAGTAGCCGGGTGGTGTATTGATGCCGGTGCCCACTGCGGTGCCACCCAGTGCCAATTCAGATAAATGGGGCAGGGTGTTTTCTACCGCACGAATTGCGTGGGTGAGCTGAGACACCCAGCTTGAAATTTCCTGGCCAACGGTTAAGGGCGTTGCGTCCATTAAGTGGGTTCTGCCGATTTTTACCACCGCGTCAAACTCTGCGGACTTGTCAGAGAGCACATCCCTTAACCCGGCCACGGCCGGAATCATACTGACAACTACTTTTTTGTAGCACGCAATATGCATACCGGTAGGAAAAGTATCGTTACTGCTTTGGGATTTGTTGACGTCGTCGTTTGGGTGAACTTCTGGCTCGCCTTTGCCCAGAGTGTTACCAGCCAGTACATGGGTGCGGTTAGAGATCACCTCGTTGACGTTCATGTTGGATTGCGTACCAGACCCGGTTTGCCAGATTACCAGTGGGAACTGGTCGTCGAGATCTCCCGTCAGTATCTCATCGCACACTTTCGCAATAAGGTCGGCTTTCCGTTTGTCGAGTACGCCGAGTTGCTGATTGGTTAATGCTGCGGCCTTCTTCAGGTAGGCAAAGCCATGCACGATCTCAATCGGCATTGAGGCAGCGGGCCCAATAGCAAAATTGTGGCGAGAACGTTCAGTTTGCGCCCCCCAATACTTGTCAGCAGGTACCTCAATGTCACCCATTGTGTCCGTTTCGATTCGTGTTGCCATGGTTGTTCCTCAGTCACTCGTCAGTCACGCGGCCTCGCAGGTTTTTCGATCGTCCACGTTTGGTTTTGCTGTCCATTCGCCTTTGTTTTGCGGCTTTGCTTGGTTTGGTAGGGCGCCTGAGTTTTTGCTTCTTACTCACGCGTAGAATCATGTCGCGCAAACGGCTCAAGGCGTCATCGCGATTCTTTTCCTGGGTGCGAAATTTTTGTGCTTTGATCACGACCCAGCCATCTCGAGTAATCCGGCTGTCCTTTAGATTCTGCAGTGCAGTTTTGATTTCTTCTGGTAAAGAAGAACCAGCGATACTAAAACGAAGATGTATCGCAGAGGACACCTTGTTAACGTTTTGCCCACCCGGACCTTGGGCGCGAATGGCTTTGAGTTCGTACTCGTCATCGTTGAGGCTAATATTGGGTGAAACAATGAACATGGCAATGTAGTTTTATGAAAGTTGCATTCTAATCAAAAAACAGCTGGATATCCGATGGCAACGTTGGAACTGGTGCGTACAATGGCCGTTCACTACCAAAACAGCACATATTCTTTGTTCCCACTCAGTGACATTGCCAGTCGTGGTTTCATTGCTATCGCGCTTGGACTGGCCATCTTATTCTATGGCGGATCGACTCAAGTTCTGCAACTCGGTGTTGTCTCGCTCCTACTGATTGGCGTAGTGACCCGTCTCAGTTGGTCGTTGCGGCACAAAAAAATCTACTGGTCCTGGGTTCATACACTGTTGGCGTTGTATGTCGTTTGTCTGATCATTAACATTTATACCAGTGTCTTTGCCGAAAATTCTATTCAGGTCGCTTGGCTCTTTCTGGTTCTACCCATGGCGGTTTTGCTCTGCGGTAGGACCAACGACGAATATTGGCAACTGCTCTTACCGTTACTTTGCTTGCCTATGTCCTTCTCGGTTTTCTGGGGTTTTTCAGAATTTTTCCTCGGCAGTGGCCGATCTTCCGGGCCGGTTGTTGACCCCAATGGCTGGGCGTCGGGGATTAATCTGTTTTTCTTTGTGCTCGCCGCCTGGTTTTTTAAAGCGGGTGGTCGAACTGCGAGTACCCTATTTTTGTTGTTGGGTCTTTTTGCCACAGCCAGTTTCATGGCCTATTCCAGAGTCGGCTTGCTGGTCTTTGCCGCAGCCTTCACCTTTGTTTCCATCGTCGCGCTCTCGATGCCCGCCTATAGGCGCCGAGCAGTCATGCTGATTGTGCTGATTGCGACAACCTACTACTCCGTGCAGTTTTATCGAAGCGCGGAGGAGGCCACCAAGCACAGTGAAGGTTACACGTTGGACATGCAGGCAGTGGGCTGGTCACAACGACTTGGCCAGTGGCAATCTGGTTTGGCTCAGTATCTCGATCATCCGGTAACGGGCAGTGGTCTTGGGACTTTTAAAGTGTTGTATCCGCGATATCGCACATTGGCGGATGCCAACACCGCCGGTAACTATGTCCACAACGACTATATTCAACTGCTGGCCGAAGGCGGCCCTGTCCTGATTTTGTTTGTGGTCGCGCTGGCGGGCTTTTTGTTGTGGCAGATGTCTCTGGCGCTTTGGCGTCTTGCACAGACCAAAAAGCAGAAGCAAAGCCGAAAGGATTTTGAGATCATTGTATTGATCGTGGCCTTAGGCACCGTCTTTATCCACGCTTTGATGAACTTCACCTTCTACAATTTGGTGAATCAACTGATCATGGGCTGTGTGCTGGCCCGGGTGCTGTGGCTGAGTGGATTGACCACAGAGCATCTGCTGACGTTTCGCTCAGCAGCGCTGATTCGAATCGCAGTGATTGTCAGTGCGACATATGTTTTGTTGGTGAATTACGCCGACGCGATCAGCAGTGATCTGGTGTATCAGGGGGGTCTATTGCCATTGGATCGAAACGATCATGCCGATCAGCTGAAGACCTATGAGATCTTGTCGGCGATTCGTCAGTTCCGAAGCCAAAACTCTGCCAACCGATTTGCCATGGCGATCTTCTTTCGAACCAGTTTTGATGATCAGCCTGAGGAGAGTACTCAAGCGCGACAATCCCTGGCGATAGCCACAGCCCTTGAGTATCAGAAAGGCCTTGAGATTAATCCCTACAGTTATCAGAACCAGCAGTTCTTTGCTGATTTTCTCAGTCAAAACCCATGGTTGATAGAGTTGGATGAGATCAGCTCTGCTCCTGAGCAACTGCTGAGAAGTGGCGTCGCTAACGCGCCGTTCCAGATTCACCGTCATGTGGTGCTGGCGGAGTTTTTAGAGCAACAAGGTCGAGAGGATGATGCTTACCGGATGTTGAAAGCAGCCATAGTCTGGTGGCCGATGCGTTACAACGAATACCGTGTTTGGCGAACTCAGTTACATGTCAAATTGCTCCGCATGGCCAAGCGTCGAGGGGACGATGAGACGATTCGTTTACTGCTGAATGTGGCGGGTCCTGCCTAATTTTGTCTTATGGATTCGCGTCGATGCGCATGGATAAATCCATTGCTTTAACATGTTTTGTTAATGCCCCTACGGAAATAAAATCTACGCCGGTTTCCGCTATTCTGACCAGGTCCTGATCGTTTTCAATCCCGCCCGACGCCTCAAGTTTTACTGGTTGATTTGAGCGTACTGCGGTTTTCAAATCCTCCAGAGCGAAGTTGTCCAACATAATCCAGTCTGGCCGGCAGATCGCCGCTTCATGAAACTGCTCTAGAGTTTCGACCTCGATTTCAACCCGAATGCCGGGATGTAGCTCACGCGCTCTTGTTATGGCGCTCGCAATAGATCCGCTTGCCTGAATATGATTCTCTTTGATCAAAAATGCATCATAGAGTCCAATTCTATGGTTCATACCGCCACCACAGCTGACGGCGTATTTTTGACCGAGGCGCAAGCCCGGTAGTGTTTTGCGAGTATCCAACAAATTTGTTTTGGTGTGGGTAATTAGGCTCACATATTTTGCGGTGGTGGTTGCCGTGCCAGACAGTGTTTGCAAAAAGTTGAGCGCGGGTCGCTCGCCGGTCAAGATTCCCCTGGCGTTACCCTCTACAGTGAATAGCAATTGATCCGGTGTGGTTTGATCTCCGTCGGCAACGTGCCAGATCAGTTTCAAATCTGGGTCGACCTGGCGAAAGACTTCATCAACCCACGGGCGCCCGCACAGCACGCCAGCTTCACGGGTAATCACACTTGCGGTTGCCTGCTTTTCAGCATCGATTAGCTGCGCCGTCACGTCACCATCGCCAACATCTTCTGCAAGAGCTGCTGCTACATTTGCAGTCAAATCGTTAAAATATTCAGTCATCTAATACAGTTGCCTTAGTGTCAGCCGATCGCCGCGCTGGACGAATTCGATTTGTTTTAGAGCAGACATGCCGAGAAGAATGGACTGACCATTCATCCCTGGGTTGATACTGGCTCTGACATTTCTGAGTTCAATGTCGCCAATCATCAATTGATCAATACTGGTTTCGTAGACGGTTACGGTGCCATTCGCGGTCATTGCTTTTGCTGCATATCCCCGGCTCAATCCCAGTTGACCCGCGAGATCCGCCGGAACCACAACATCTGTCGCGCCGGTGTCCAATAAAAACTCTGCGGTTTGCTGGTTAATCTCGCCCGAGACAACATAGTGGCCCTGACGATTGCGTAGCAGAGAGACCTCGACGGCATTTCCTGCAGTCGAGCTTAAAGGTGCTTGATTCGGGTTGTACTGAGACTCCTGAATATCCGCAAAAAACATTGTTAGCAAACCGAGCGCAATAATAAATGCGACGACCATCATTCCTTGACCCATGAAACGCTCTACTTTTGATCAGCGTGACAGTATACCAGTTCACGAGTTATGCGCTGTAGAGTCGTGCTTGCTATGATTGACCAAGAAGATCGCCGGAGTACGAATGCAGATTACAGATGGATGGCTTGAAGGTGCAGAACCCATAAAGTCAGTAAATTGCGATGCTAGACCGCAGAACGAGGCCCCGTCTTTGATTGTGGTGCACTGCATTAGCCTACCGGCGGGACACTTCGGTAATGGTTACGTTGAACAATTGTTTACTAATTGCTTGGACGGCGATGAGCATCGAGATTTTGACGATATCCGGGATTTGCGGGTGTCGAGCCACCTATTTATTCGTCGAAATGGCTCGGTTATGCAATTTGTCCCCTTCGACCACCGCGCCTGGCATGCGGGGGAGTCTAGTTTTGATGGGCGAAGCCAATGCAACGACTTTTCTATAGGAGTAGAATTGGAAGGCATCGACAATGGTGGGTTCAGCCATGAACAATACGAGGCTCTGGCGAAAGCCTGCCGTGTCATCATGTCGACCTGGTCTATAGCCACAGATCACATTGTGGGCCACAGTGATATTGCGCCGGGTCGTAAGACCGATCCGGGTTCTGGATTCGATTGGCAGCGCTTGCGACTGAGTGTTAGTTCGTAGCCTAAGTTTGTAGCGTAATTACGTAACATTAATGCCTAGAGGCTGAAATGAAATTTCTTGCTGTACTGATAACATTATTTTTCTATCGTAATTGGCAAGGCGACAATCCAGTTCGAAGATTCTTTTCCTTCACTCATTATTATGACTGGTTCGCCGAGAAAAACTTACCGACCTACTGGCGGTATATGCTCTGTGTCGGTGTCCCGTCGTTTGTGGTCCTAGTCGTCGCGTATCAGGTCTCTGGCTGGTTGCAGGGGTTGGTTTGGTTAATGCTATCGCTGGTGGTATTGATCTATGCGACAGAGAACATCGACCTTGATCACATTTTTGACGAGCAGATTCGGTGGCTACGGGACGTCAGTCACGATGATGACTTTGCGGATGTTGTGCAGCATCAGGATGAATTTCAGATGTCTCACATTTACGACATGTTCCAGGGCCTTGTGCCTGGCTTGTTTTGGTTCTTAGTCCTGGGCCCTGCAGGTACATTGTTTTATGTATTCACCATCAAATATCTTGATCTTCTGGATGACGACGATCCCGAAGTGGATCAGCTCGACAGTATTGTTTTTTGGATGGAATGGGTTCCGGTGAGGATTACCGGCTTACTATTTTCATTGGTCGGAAATTTTGGTCCCACTGTGGATTACTGGTTGAATCATCTAACGGATACGGAAGAATCCCACGCAGTACATCTATCGGTTATGGCTACTATTGCGTCGGACAAGCCCCCCGAACATGACGATGACGTAGAAGGTTTTGCGCGTTTTTCAGAGTTCCAGACCCATCAGCTGAAGTCTCTTTGCGAACGAGCCTTATTCGGCTGGTTGGGTGTCGCCGCGGTTGTGGTAATTCTGGGCTGGTAGATAAACAAATAGGCTTTTATTGCGCTATAGTTAATGGGTTGTATTGAGAACCCGCCCGCAAGGAGATAGCGATGGCTTCTGATCGAACCGACGCTGATGAAGACCCAATTGAAACACGTGAATGGATCGAAGCGATCAATTCAGTTCTGGAGGAAGAGGGGCCAGAGCGTGCGCAGTATTTGTTAGAGCGTCTATCTGCCCAGGTAACCGCAACCGGTGCGCAGCTTCCCTACGCCATCACCACGCCTTACAGAAATACTATTCCGGTCGAACAAGAGACCCGGATGCCGGGTGATTTGTTTATGGAGCGGGGCCTGCGATCGCTGATTCGATGGAATGCCATGGCCATGGTCATGAGGGCTAACCTTGAGGACGGTTCGCTCGGCGGCCATATTTCCAGTTTCCAATCTAGTGCGACACTTTACGACGTTGGTTTCAATTATTTCTTCCGTGCAGGTACCGATGCCGCAGAGGGAGACATGGTTTACTTTCAAGGCCACTCTGCTCCGGGTATCTATGCTCGATCCTATCTCGAAGGTCGAATCAGTGAAGAGCAATTAGACAAGTTTCGTCAGGAAACAGATGGCGATGGGTTGTCCTCCTACCCACATCCTTGGCTGATGCCTGACTATTGGCAATTCCCAACAGTTTCTATGGGCTTGGGTCCTCTGCAAGCCATCTATCAAGCTCACGTCATGAAATACCTAGATAACCGGGGACTAAGCAAGGCCGGAGATCGTAAAGTCTGGTGTTTTTTAGGTGACGGAGAAATGGACGAGCCAGAATCTCAAGGCGCCATTGCAATGGCTGGTCGGGAAGGGCTAGATAACCTGATATTTGTGGTGAACTGTAATCTGCAGCGGCTTGATGGGCCCGTTCGAGGCAACGGTAAAATCATCCAGGAACTCGAAGGCTCTTTTCGGGGTGCTGGCTGGAACGTGATTAAAGTTGTTTGGGGCCGGATGTGGGACTCCCTGTTTGAAAAAGACAAACTTGGTCTACTGCAAAAACGTATGGACGAGGCAGTTGACGGGGAGTATCAAAACTATAAGAGCCGAGACGGCGCTTATACCAGAGAACATTTCTTTGGCAAGTATCCCGAGTTGCTCAAAATGGTTGAGCATCTAACAGATGATGATATCTATCGCCTGAATCGTGGTGGCCATGATCCCTACAAGGTTTATGCAGCCTATGCAGCGGCCGCGAGGCACAAGGGCCAGCCGACCATTATTCTAGCCAAAACCGTCAAGGGATATGGTTTGGGATTGGCTGGCGAAGCGCAAAATATCAGTCACTCCGTGAAGAAGCTGGATATTGAGGCTCTCAAAGAGTTTCGTGATCGGTTCGATATACCTCTCCCGGATTCAGAGTTAGAAAAGGTACCGTATTACAGGCCCCCAGAAGACAGCGCAGAAATGCGCTATCTACAGGAGCGTCGAGCATCTCTGGGCGGGTATCTACCCAGCCGCAGGCCCGAATTTGTAGCGCTCGAAGTACCAGGCCTTAGTGCTTTTGAGTCGGTCACTAAAGGTTCTGGTGAGCGAGAGATATCAACCACAATGGCCTTCGTTAGAATCCTTTCAGCTTTAATTAAGGACAAGAATATTGGTGAGAGAGTGGTACCCATCGTGCCTGACGAAGCCCGGACGTTTGGCATGGAAGGCATGTTCAGGCAGCTAGGCATATATTCCAGTGTGGGTCAGCTTTATGAGCCTACTGACGCGGGTCAGGTCATGTATTACCGAGAAGACAAGAAAGGCCAGGTCATGGAGGAGGGCATCAATGAAGGTGGCGCCTTTGCTGGCTGGCTGGCGGCGGCGACGTCCTACGCCAACAACAATTGCCCTCTGGTGCCATTTTACATTTTCTACTCAATGTTCGGTTTTCAACGTGTAGGTGACCTCTGTTGGGCGGCTGGTGATATGCAAGCTCGAGGATTTTTGTTGGGCGGCACATCCGGGCGTACGACCTTGAACGGCGAGGGTTTGCAGCATCAGGATGGCCACAGCCATATTCTTGCAGGAACGGTACCTAACTGTGTGGCCTATGATCCTACCTACGCCTACGAACTGGCAGTGATTATCCAGCACGGGCTGGAAGAAATGTACGTCAAGATGTTGCCTAAGTATTACTACATTACGATTATGAATGAGAACTACCAGCAGCCCGCAATGCCGAAGGGATGTGAAGAAGGCATCATCAAAGGCATGTATTTGCTGAAAAGTGGCAGCAAAAAAACCAGTAAAAAGGTTGTTCAGCTGTTGGGTTCGGGCACGATTTTGCGAGAGGTGATTGCCGCGGCAGAAATCCTCAAAGAAGACTATGGTATTGATTCAGATATTTGGAGTGTGCCTAGCTTTAATGAGTTACGCCGGGATGGCCTAAAAGCCTCTCGATGGAATCTCCTCCATCCCGACGAGAAGCCGCGGCTGAGCTATGTCGAGGAGTGTCTCGGCAAGACCAAGGGGCCAGTTGTGGCATCCACGGACTATATGAAGAGCTACCCAGATCAAATTCGGGAATATATATCGGGTACCTATCGTGTTCTGGGTACTGATGGATTCGGTAGATCTGATAGCCGCGAACGTTTAAGGCACTTCTTTGAAGTCGATCGATATTTCGTCACCGTTGCGGCACTTTCAGCATTAGCTGAAGACAACGTGATTGAGTCGCGACTGGTTTCAGAAGCAATCAAGAAGTTCGATATCAACCCCGAAAAACCTGATCCCAGCATCTCTTAGGAGTCATCATGACGGAACAAGTATTGGTACCGGATGTTGGTGAAGCTGAAGGCGTCGAGGTCATTGAGATATTGGTGAAAGTTGGAGACACGGTTGCGGTGGATGATTCCCTCGTGGTCTTGGAATCTGACAAGGCCAGTATGGAAATTCCGTCACCGATCGCAGGGGTGGTGAAGAGTATCAATGTTTCAGAAGGCGATCAGGTTGAAGAAGGCGGGCTGATCCTCGAGCTTGAGGTTGCAGAGCCCTCAGCGGATAAAGAGCCCTCAGCGGATAAAGAGCCCTCAGCGGATAAAGAGCCCTCAGCGGACAAAAAGCCTACTGCAGCCCCAGAATCCACAAAGGCAGCGGCAACCTCCTCGGCAGTAGAAACAATCAAAGTTCCAGATGTCGGTGAAGCTTCGGATATCACCGTGACGGAAATTCTCGTCAAAGCCGGTGATCAGGTTGAGATAGATGATTCTCTGGTGGTGCTGGAATCCGACAAAGCCAGTATGGAAATACCTTCTACAGTTGCCGGTGAGGTTCTGGAGGTCATCGTTAAGGAAGGCGACGAGGTCAATGAAGGCGACTCTCTGGTTAAGGTCAAAACTGAAACAGTGGCGCCGAGCACTTCTGCGCCGAAAGCAGCTGTCCCCGCTACCCAGTCGGTACCGAAGTCAGAGTCCAAGGTTAACGAGTCGAAACAAACATCTGAACCAATAGCAGAAAGCGATTCGAACAGTTCTGGCTCGAAAGCACACGCAGGTCCGGCCGTTCGAAAGCAGGCGCGGGAGTACGGTGTTGCCTTAAGTGATGTGAAAGCGACGGGTAAAAAAGGTCGAATTCTAAAGGAGGATATTCAATCCTTCGTTAAGCAGCGATTAAAGGCCGGTCCAGCGGCCAGTACTGGAGGTAGTGGGATTCCACCTGTGCCGACGGTGGATTTCAGCAAGTTCGGAGAAATTGAGCTGTCTCCAATGTCCAGGATCAAGCAGGCAACCGCGAGAAATTTGCACCGTAGTTGGCTGAATGTGCCTCATGTGACTCAGTTTGATGAAGCAGATGTCACAGAAATGGAGGCCTTTAGAAAGGCTCAAAACGAAGAACTGAAGGCCAAGGGCTTGAAGCTAACGCCCATGGCATTTCTCGTCAAGGCTTGTGTTCACGCACTGCAATCCTATCCTCAGTTCAACGCGTCGTTGGAGGATGGCTACAAGCATCTTATTCTCAAGAAGTACTACAATATTGGTGTGGCGGTAGAAACACCCGATGGCCTGGTCGTGCCGGTGATTAAGGATGCAGATAAAAAGGGTATTCTTCAGCTTGCAGACGAAACCTCGCAGCTCGCGGCCAAGGCCAGGGATAAGAAGCTACCGATGGATGCGATGCAAGGAGCAACCTTCACGATATCCAGTTTAGGTGGCATTGGTGGGACCAAATTCACGCCAATTGTTAACGCGCCAGAAGTGGCGATCCTTGGGGTGTCCAAGTCTAAGGTTTCACCGGTTTGGGATGGTGAGAGCTTTCTACCCAGAACCCTATTGCCTCTTTCGTTGTCTTACGATCATCGAGCCATTGATGGGGCAGAAGCAGCGCGATTTACGAACTATCTGGCGAAGTTACTAACGGACGTTCGAAAGATGCTGTTATGAGTGCCTAAACAAGATCTCTAGCTCTTTTCCCAAAGCACCTCAGGTACACCAGTTTCCTTTGCAACAAATCGAGCGGCGACAAACAATAGGTCTGATAGGCGATTTAAATAGCGCAAACCAGCGGTATTAATCTGGTCGCTCTGGGAGAGGCTAACGAGGTCTCTTTCTGCGCGTCTCGCGACACTTCTTGCAAGATGGAACGCTGCGATCAAATGGCTACCACCGGGCATAATAAAATTGTCTAAAGGAGGTAATGACTCGTTCATTTGATCGAGCACCTGCTCCAACTCAGTTACATGTTCGTCGTTGATAATCTCAAAACCAGGAATCGAAATTTCGCCGCCCAGATCGAAAATTCGATGCTGGCATCGACAAAGAAAAGGCACTAGGAATTCAAGGGAAGCGGCGTCAGATTGTTTTGTTTCCTCTATCACCATACCGATGTGACTGTTGAGCTCATCACAACTACCCATGGCGTGCACTCGGTGATGGTTTTTTGCCAATCGGCTACCATCACCTAACCCTGTTTCGCCGCTATCTCCGGTCCGTGTGTAAATTTTGCTAAGTCGTTTGCCCATATTAGTTTGGTTTTACTCTTCAATTGGTGTGAGGTGGGTGACTACTACCTTGTCATACAATGCTGCTTTCTTCAGATCTGCAGAAGCGCTGTCAAACATTAACTTGTTGGAAGCCGGTCCGTTTAATGCATGGCTGGCGCATATGCTCATGGCGATGTTGGCTGGCAAAAACCCAGCGCTGGTGGCATAGCTTTTTAAGCCAACACCATCATAGAGCCGTTTGTAGCACTCCGCTGTACAGTTCTCGATGCCTGGTTGGACCAAGATCAGGGTGAACTGGCCTTGTTCGCAATAGCTGACAATATCGAGTGGCCGAACCAGACTATTAATCTTTTCTGACACAGCAATGACAAGTTCGTCAGCGATATGTTGATTATGACTTTGAATAACGTCATTAAAATTGGTGATGGCAAGCATGAGAACGCAGACTGCGCCTCCCCGTGATTCGATTTGCCGAATCGAATCATTCAAACTCTGCTCGGCGAGCTTTCGATTACCGAGACCGGTTAATGGATCTAGCAGTTGGCCGCTCAGTAACAGAATGTTAGCGCTCTGCAAATGTTGACTGAGGCGAGCGAGGTCATTGATTTTGATGGCTAAACGATTACCAGCCATGGCCGTGGCAACCAGAGCTCTATTGACTACGGGTACGTGACTGTCGACAGTGTCAACGGCACTCTGGATCAAGGTATCCGTCGCCTCGTTGCTCACCAGGCAGATGTAGGTGAAGTGGTTGACCTCGTCATCTATATCTCGAATCGCCTCGGCGATTTCTATGCCAGTCATTTCTTCGCAATCGGATTCAATAAAAGCAACGTGGGCCGGAGATGATTCTAGGAATTGAAGGCCTTCGACCGCGGATGACGTGAAATGTAGCTGCTCAAACTTCTTCAGCGCAATCTCATAAGCCTCTCGTCGAGAGTCAGGGTGCGCGAAGATAATGATTTGGTTGTCAAACATGTGGCAGCCTGCACTTGGCCCTGGAATTTCGGTATGCTTGAGTGCATCGCCGTGGGCGCCAAGTGTAATGAAACAGTGGAGAAATAACTATGCCATCTTTCGATGCAATTTCTGAAGTCGATCTTCACGAACTCCATAATGCAGTGGATCAGGCCAATCGTGAACTCAGCACTCGATTTGATTTTCGTGGTGTGGATGCCAATTTTAAACGTAATGAGGCTGAGGTCGAAATGACCGCTGAAGCTGATATCCAGCTAGATCAGATGCTCGAAATTCTGCGCAGTAAATTGGTCGCGCGTAAGATAGACACCCGGGTCATTGATGTTCAGGACCCACGACCGCGAGGAAAGCTGCTGCACCAGACCGTATTAATTCGTCAGGGAATTGAAACTGAGCTTGCTCGTAAGATCGTGAAAATGATCAAAGACAAAAAGATGAAGGTACAAGCTGCAATTCAGGGTGAGAAGGTGCGTGTCACCGGCAAAAAGCGTGACGACCTTCAGCAAGTCATGGCGATGCTTAAAGAATCAGAGATTGATCAGCCCCTGCAATTTGATAACTTTCGGGAATAGTCTTGAAGCAAACCCCTGATATATCCTGGCGAGAGTTGGCAAGGGTTTATACCCGGCCGCGTGTGATTGCCATGATGTTCCTAGGTTTTTCTGGGGGCCTTCCTTTCTTACTGGTCTTTTCAACCCTGACTGCGTGGCTTCGCGACGATGGCGTGACCAAAAGCGCAATTGGTTTCTTCGCCTGGGTTGGCATTACCTATTCGATCAAAGTGATCTGGGCACCAGTGGTTGATCGATTACAAATTCCGATTTTGACAAAAGGGCTCGGGCAACGTCGTTCCTGGATGTTAGTCGGTCAGTTAGGCATTGCGGTTGGGCTGCTGACGATGTCGCTGGTAGGTTCAGCGGACCTATATTGGTTGTCGATTGCGGCGTTGCTGGTGGCATTTTCTTCCGCTACCCAGGACATCGCAATTGATGCCTATCGAATTGAAGCACTGGACGAAGAATATCAAGGCGCCATGTCGGCAACCTATATTTTTGGTTATCGGGTTGCACTGCTCGCGGCGGGTGCCGGGGCTCTGTATTTGGCTTCATACTTCAGCTGGACCGTAGCCTATCAAGTCATGGCATTGCTCACCCTGGTTGGCATTATCACCGTGACACTGATCGCAGAGCCTATTCGAGAGCGAGATAGCTTGTTAGCCACAGTCGAGACGAAGGGACAAAGCCGAGCCAAAGCGGTGTTTAACTCAGTCATCAATCCCTTCGTTGATTTTTTCGAGCGTAACCGCGGGTACGCGATGTTTATCCTGCTTTTTATCGCGGTTTTCCGATTGAGTGATATCGCCATGGGTATCATGGCGAATCCCTTCTATTTGGATATGGGCTACAGCAAAACCGATATTGCCAATGTGGCAAAAGTTTTTGGCTTTTTCATGTCGATTGCTGGGGCGGGTATTTGCGGTTTGTTAGTGGTGAAGTGGGGCATATATCGATGTTTAATGATTGGCGCTGTCGCTGTGGCGTCGACTAACCTGCTGTTTGCCGGTTTATCGCTTTTGCCGCCAGAACTCAGTTACCTTGCAGTAGTGATTAGCGCCGACAATGTTAGCGGCGGTTTTGCTGCAACCGCCTTTGTCGCCTATTTGTCCAGCTTAACAAATCGCGCCTATACCGCGACCCAATATGCTTTATTCAGCTCTCTGATGACGCTGCCAGGCAAGTTCTTAAGTGGTTTTTCCGGTTTGGTGGTGGATGGCTACGGCTACTTTTGGTTTTTTCTGGTCGCAGCTGCGCTCGGGCTGCCTGCTATCGTCATGGTCGTCATGCTAACGCGCCGACAGTCTATTCGGTGACCAACTGCTCATCCTGGTTGCCATTGGTAGGTTGTGAGCTTAACCCGGCCATTTAAAAGCACCACCCCTTCTGCCGCCAGACGTTCAATTTGTCGGCTGGGGTTCGGGTTCGAGATCTTGCCCTGACTGTTAATCACCCGGTGCCAGGGAATCTTGGATCCTTTGGGTAACCCAGCCAGAATTCTACCCACCATTCGGGATTGCTGAGGCATTCCGGCCAAACGAGCCACCTGGCCATAGGTCGCAACATTGCCCTCTGGGATCGCATGCACGATCTGCCAAACCATAGATTTAGCTTTTTCGACCTTATCTGGCATTTTTTTTCACTATTTACTCGGCTCAGGGTTGAATCTCAGTTTTTCGCCCCTATGATTAGCACTCCAAGCAAGAGAGTGCTAATTCCTGTCTGTAGGTCGCGTTTTTACTGCGTTCTAAAGAGAGTGAAGATTAGCGAGGTTTACGTAAAAAGCCAATCGGCGGAGTCAAAATCCACCTCTTGGTACCACCCATGGGAGACAAGAATGAAAATTCGTCCACTGCAAGATCGCGTCGTTGTACGTCGCGTTGAAGAGGAAACAAAAACAGCCGGAGGCATCGTGCTTCCCGGTTCCGCGGCAGAGAAGCCTTCACAAGGTGAAGTGCTCGCTGTTGGCCCTGGCAAGAAGGGCGATGACGGTAAAGCACAGCCAGTTGACCTGAAGGTCGGCGACAAGGTTCTTTTCGGTCAGTACAGCGGTAGCACTGTAAAGGTTGACGGCGAAGAGCTGTTGATCATGAGCGAAAGCGAAGTATTTGGCGTTGTTGAATAGATCGACCTACGTTAATTCAAGAGATTTAAAGGAAATTTGATATGACAGCTAAAGATGTAAGATTCGGAGACTCTGCACGAAAACGCATGTTGGCCGGTGTCAATGTACTGGCAGACGCAGTTAAAGTGACTTTAGGACCAAAAGGCCGAAACGTTGTTTTGGATAAATCCTTTGGTGCACCGACCATCACTAAGGATGGAGTTTCAGTTGCTAAAGAAATTGAACTGAAAGACAAGTTCGAGAACATGGGCGCTCAAATGGTCAAAGAAGTTGCCTCCCAGACTTCTGATGTCGCCGGTGACGGAACAACGACTGCAACAGTACTGGCTCAAGCAATTTTGAACGAGGGTTTGAAAGCGGTTGCCGCTGGTATGAACCCAATGGACCTCAAGCGCGGTATTGATAAAGCCGTACTAGTTGCCGTCAAAGCAGTTGAAGCGCTAGCTGTACCTTGTACTGACAGCAAGACCATTGCCCAGGTAGGTAGTGTTTCTGCCAACAGCGACACTCACGTCGGTGAGATTATTGCCAACGCAATGGACAAGGTCGGTAAAGAAGGTGTTATTACAGTCGAAGAAGGCACTGGCCTAGAAAATGAACTAGACGTTGTTGAAGGTATGCAGTTTGATCGCGGTTATCTGTCTCCGTACTTCATCAACAATCAAGAAAACATGAGTGCGGAAATGGAAGAACCATACGTGCTGTTGTTCGACAAGAAGATCTCCAACATTCGTGACATGTTGCCAATCCTAGAAGCCGTTGCTAAAGCAGGACGTCCACTTGTTGTCATTGCTGAAGATATTGAAGGCGAAGCATTGGCTACTCTAGTTGTGAACAACATGCGCGGAATCGTGAAAGTGGCTGCTTCTAAGGCACCTGGTTTCGGCGATCGTCGTAAAGAAATGCTGCAGGACATCGCAACACTCACTGGCGGTACTGTGATTTCTGAAGAAGTTGGTTTGTCTCTTGAAGCTGCCACTCTGGATGACCTTGGTTCTGCCAAGCGCATTACACTGACTAAAGAAAACACAGTCATTGTTGACGGCGCTGGTGATACCGATGGTATCGCAGCACGCGTTAGCCAGATTCGTACTCAAATTGAAGATACGACATCTGACTACGATCGTGAAAAGCTGCAAGAACGCGTTGCTAAGCTCGCTGGCGGCGTTGCTGTCATCAAGGTTGGTGCTGGTTCTGAAGTTGAAATGAAAGAGAAGAAGGCTCGCGTTGAAGACGCGCTGCACTCTACTCGTGCCGCTGTAGAAGAAGGTATTGTACCTGGTGGTGGTGTTGCGCTGATTCGTGCGCTACAAGCACTTGAGGGTCTTAAAGGTGAAAACGAAGACCAGACCGTTGGTATCAACATCCTGCGTAAAGCGATGGAAGCGCCAATGCGTCAAATCGTCACAAACGCTGGTGCTGAAGCTTCTGTTGTCGTTGATAAGGTTAAGCAGTCTACAGGTAACGAAGGTTACAACGCTGCAACTGGCGAATACGGCGACATGATTAAGTTCGGTCTGCCTGATCCCGCAAAAGTCACTCGTACAGCGCTTCAAGCTGCTGCGTCTGTCTCTGGTCTCATGATCACGACAGAATGTATGATCGCTGACGTTGAAGAAGAAGGCGGCGCTGCTGGCGGCATGCCTGACATGGGCGGCATGGGCGGCATGGGCGGAATGGGCGGAATGATGTAGCAAAATTCGAACGCAAAGCGTTCGAAACTTGCAACGTCTCAATAACCTGTAGCGATCTTTTGTCTCTCCTGGCGAAAGATTGCGAAAGGGTTCGCTGAGCGGGGCCCCAAAGTGGCCCTAAAAGTCTAGAAAAGAAAATACCCGGTTCTCCGGGTATTTTTTTGCTCGATCGAAATAGAATTCACTCAGCGTTCCTTACCTGCGAAGGTGGTCGATTGATAACGCGGTCGTTTTGAAATGACCGCCGGGAATCTGCTGATGAAAATTCAGCATGTTGTCCGCCAGTGCTGTCCAACCTTCGGCGTGGACTGTGGGGTCTCGATAATGGCAGCTTTGATCTAAGACTTGGTTGAATAAGTTGAGCTTCTCATCGCGAGTCTGTGCCTTCCAGGGTACTGTGTAGGTTTACCATGCTTCCTTTAGTTGCTGTCCGGTTGGGGCTTGGGCTTCAGACATGTTATTTCTCGATGTGTGAATGTGCGGCGTATCTTATTGATCGGCACAAGCGCCTGTTTGATATTTTGTGCGAAAGTTTCGTGCCTAGATGAAACTGTGATGCCATGATTCGACTGAACTTTGATTATTGATCGGCCTAAGACCGTGGATATTGAATTACTCAAAACCTTTTTAGAAGTGAATCGAACCCGACATTTCGGGCGGGCTGCCGATAACCTCTTTTTGACTCCGGCGGCGATTTCAGCGCGAATCAAACTGTTGGAACAACAGATCGGTGTGCCAGTCTTTGCGCGTCACCGGGGCAATATCCAGCTGACAAATGAAGGAGAGCGATTGCTTGAGCATGCAGGCATTGTGATTAATGCTTGGGATCGTGCTTTGCAGGAGGTTCGCCTTAGGCCAGATCTGGAAGCTCGCTTGCACATCGGCGCCACCGCGGGGCTTTGGCTTCTGGCAATGCAACAAAAATTACTTGATGTGATGGCAGCCTATCCTGAGGTCGCCATTCAAGCAGAAGGTCACGCCGGAGATGAACTGATTCGGCGAGTGACTGAAAGCAGCCTGGACCTTATATTGGCCTATGATGTTCCAGCGGCAGAGGACCTGTTAACTGAAAAGTTGGGTGAACTTAAACTAGTTTTGGCGACAAACGCCGATTGTGCCAATACTCAGGCTGGATTGGCTAGCGGGTATATCTATGTCGATTGGGGTTCCTCTTTCGCAACTTTTCATGCCCGCAGTCATGGCGATCAACTTTCAGTAGCGCTCAGGGTCAATCTGGCCACTATTGCCATTAGTCTACTGGAGGCGAATCCAGGTAGTGCCTATTTGCCGCAAAGTACCGTAAATGCCCTTGATTGGTTGCAACCGGTGCAGGGTGCTCCGGCATTCAAGCGACCGATCTTTGTTTGTTATAGGCAGAGCAATCCTCGGTTGGAACTGATTAAAGAAATTGTGACGTTACTGAGGGGTATTGAGATATAACAGGGAGCTGCTCAATCGGCTGAAACAAAAAACCCGACGAAGGTCGGGCTTGAAGGGTAGTTAATCGAAGGATATGTCGCCGAATTCTTCTCTGAGGCGCTTTCGCTCGAGCATTTCTTCGATCTTGCGCCGCACATCCATAGATTTCAGAGTGGTTTTGGGTTCCTCTGTTTTGTCTGCGTCGACGTCGTTATCGTGATAGTCCATTTCTAATTCGCTCTTAAATTTGTCCCCGAATAATCACTCGGATGCTGAGTGGGCGAATTTAAAACTGACTTGGATCAAAGGGAAGCAAAATAAATTTGATGTGACGACAAACATATTTTTACTTTGGTTAGACGACACTGCGTTGAGTATGCGCATTGAAATCTATGGCGTTCGCTTCATCATAGTATCGAACGGTGTAGCCTTTTGGCGGTGCCACCTCGTCTATCCTCGCGAAATCTTCCTTCGTCATCCGCACCTCGACGGTCCCCAGGGAATGACCGCAAGCCCAAACGACAGGGCGGCGGGAATGAGATCATCCAGGGCACGCAATGTTTCGTCAATCGGCACGTCTGGTCTGCATCTGTGCACTTGATAAAGATCAATCCAGTCGGTTTTTAATCTTTTCAGCGAAGCGTCGCAGGCGTTGATTACGTGGCGTCGGCTCAGTCTCTGAGCATTGATGTCGGCGCCATGGGCAAAGTTAAATTGGGCTAACTTTTACACCCGTACGGCCAAGAGGTCGGTATTCCATATTCTTTTCCAGTTGTAGTACTGATGGCTAAAATTTTATGAGGATTGGAATAGCTGTGCAATCGATCCGCAAACGCAAGGCGGATGTACTGACCTTTATGGTCAGCAAAGTAAAGATAGTAGCGACCTAGCCGGTTGGGTAACCATTCAGGGGCCTGAATGAGCGACGGCCCTTTGATATTCTCACCAATGGAGGACGATAGTCATGGATGGACAATAGACCCGTCGTTGAGTCTTTTGGCGCTAAAGTTAACCAACGGCTTTAGCTGCGGCTGCCATGGTCGAATGAGCCACCTCGGCTCGATTTTCGCCCCAGGGTAATGGCATTAGCACCGGGTGTTGAACACCGGCGTCAATGTATTCAGAGACAAAATTGGTGACCTCTTGCTCGTTGCCAATAAAATCAATTGCCTGAATCATGCGATCTGAAACTGCAGCGAGTGCTCCCTCTCGATCACGGTTTTGATGGCAGGCGCGCAGCTGATCAATTTCATCGCCGAAGCCGGCATTGCGGAACATGTTGGCGTAACTGTCTGCCATCGCGTAATTAAACAGATCTTTGCGAGCAGATTTAGCGGATTGCTCAAAGTCACTCACGGCAGCATGAACGTAGGCAAATATGGTGGCATCGCCACCTTTGCGTACCTGTGCTATAGAAGTTGCGACGTGTGATGAGGGTAAATAGTTAAGCAACACCCCATCGGCAATCTCACCAGCAAGTTTCAGCATTTGCGGGTTTAGCGCTGCCATCACGATTTTCGGTTTTCGTTCGCCAAGTCGCATGCCTAAACGGAATCGTTTGACGCTCCAGAAGTCGCCTTCAAAGGTCACACTTTCCCCGCTCAGACATTCTCTTAAAAGAGCAACGTATTCACGCATCATGGCGATTGGTCGAGTGGTGGCGGAATGCCCGTGCTGGGCAAGAATACCGGGCGCTGAAACGCCGATCCCGAGCCAGATGTTTTGATCAGGAGAGAGTGCTTGTAAGGTTGATGCGGTCATAGCCGTTAAAGCCGGTGATCGCAGTTGTACGGGAATAATGCCCGTCGCAAGATCAAGACCTGGCGCGACTGCGGCAACACTGCCTAGAAGCGAAAAAGCGTCAGTTCCTGTTGCCTCTACAGTCCATAGAGATGAATAGCCGATGCTCTCGGCTCGTTTTGCAATATCCATGATGGCAGGTACGCCCAGGACACCCAGACTGCCAAATGTGACGCCTAGTGGGGTTGTGGCATTAGCCATAGGAATTCTCCTTAAATAGTCCAGCTATTGTGTCGATTGCCAGCGCAGATTCAAACTGGTTTTTGCATCCCATCACAGGTATACAGTGTGTTATTCATTTTCGTCGAGACAGGACTATTATCAGGCTGATTGTTGCCATTCTTGGCTGTCGTTTACTGACTAGCGTTTCAGTAGTCAGTCGAGCTGATGCGCCTTTGGTGCGAGATAGCCTGATCGATCTAAGTGAGTGGGATTTTGACCGTGATGGTTCAGTAGAGCTGACGGGAGAATATGAGTTCCATTGGTTGCAGCACTTAGACTCGATGGACTTTCTGCGGCTCGATGCTGCTAACCCAGATTATCAATATGTCTCCAGAGAGTGTAATAGCGCTGTCATCGATGGTGAAACGATTGGTGGATCAGGATTTGCGACCTATCGGGTCAATGTATTGGTTTCTAGTCGAGAGGAACTAGCGATAAAACTTCCAGATTTCGGGACTACCTATCGAGTTTATATCGACGCCGACGAAAAATTTAGCGCAGGGGTCGCCGGTAAAAGCCAATCAACCACTCGGGCTGGGTATAAGACCGGTATTGCCTATTTTGAGCCCAGAGGCAACCGGGTCGAAATTATCCTACAGATAACAAATGCAGGCCCTTCGCGAAGATCAACTAGCCAGAGATTTTGTTCTGTTTGGCGCGATCCTCATTATCGGTCTCTACAATGCCTTTCTCTTCGCCATGCGACCGGAGAACCGGTCGAGTCTTTATCTGGGGTTGTTTAGTTTGTTGCTTGCGACCAGACAATTGATGCGCTGGCTTGGTATTGGCCTTGCTGGACTCACCTTGGTCCTCTGGGTGGTGTGGTTTTATAGCGAGTCAATCGTGACCCGAATCGTTCGGGATCAACTGGCAGGGTCAGGCTTTAGCCTTGTCGCATTTGAACTTTCACGACCAAAATTGTCTGGAATGTCAATTTCTCTGATGTCCCTTAAAAGCGTGGGCGTGTCGGTTGAGATTAGCAACCTGACTGTGATGCCCCTTCTTGAAGCTGAATTTTCCATCACTGCCGAGCAAATCAAAATTCAGTTGTTGTCTATTGAAACCATTCGCAGCGGCTCCAACGGCAACACTCTTAAATCCATTTGGGATCAGGTACAGAACATAGTGCCTATTTTGCCCAGGTCAGGTTGGGTAAAAAATCTGGTGATCTGTCAGCAGCAGAATTGTGAAGTTATGAATGCTGGTTGGCGTCGAGATGAAGCACTGCTTCTCAACATCGCGATACCTGATCTAGGTCTGAGAGGGAGTCTGTCTGCAAGTGACGCATGGCGGGTAGATTGGAGTTTAAGGTCGGAACTAGGTCTGGCACTAGGGCACTGGCTCATCAAGCACGAAGATAAGCAGTTTGTCCTGTCTGGCAATGGCACAGTGAAACCGTCAATTGGGCTTGATACGTTAGAAGTTGAAGGTTTGTCAGGAAATGCAGATTCTCTTCTTTTTAAGGTTGGTCTAGAGGTCAGTGAGCAGGTTACCCTGGATAAAGCGATTGAAGCGGTCATAGTTGACGCTGAGATAACAACAGTTGCCCAGTGGTCGCTGGCGACGCCAGAAGGTCAGGCCTATGCTACCGGCCCGCATCACATCGAACTCGTTTATGCGGCACAGGCCGTTAACGTAACTATTGATACGTTACCGCTAATCGAGCTTCGACATACTGCGCTTGATAGGGTTGAACTTGAGGTGCAAAGCGCTACGACTTGTCATCTGGACGTCGATTCTGATGCCGTTGAGTTAAAAGATGTTCGCTGCATATTTGGTTTAGCTGTCCTGCGAATAAGCACTGGTGAACTTCAAGCGCAGACTGATATTTCGGCTCTGACGGTCTTTCAAAATAACCAGCACTTTGGTATCTCGGGAAGTCTTGTCTCTCACAGCAGCCTTGCTGGCAAATCGGTTTTGCGGGCGGGAGCTGATTTTTCCCTGCTAGATGATCTGTTGGAGTTTGAACTCATTACACCGGCAGAGTTATTTGGAAACAGCATCGGAATGAAAGCTAGCTACAACCTAACGACTAGCGCCGGGCAATTTGATGGCTCTATTTCTGGCGTGATTGCTGATTTGGCTGTACCCCTCGCGGCTTATGGTGAGACAAATGCAGCGAGTCTGTCAAGACAGATAAAAGGCCGGTTTAGCTTGTCATCTAAAGGGCACTGGTCATTGCCTACAGCGGAAAGGTCCGAAGTTCTGTTGAGCCATCAAACCCGTGTCGAGTTAAGCAAGTTAGATTTCCAGTATCAGCAAATTACCATTCAAAATGGTCAGTTCACTGCGTCGCTTAGTGGCTGGCCTGTTGTTATGGCTGATGTCAGAGTCGCAGCTGAGAAAGAAATATTTAACGGTCAGGCAAAATTTTCCCTTGTGGATGAGCT
>JBLHQQ010000010.1:0-22596 GCA_047625245.1 Candidatus Azotimanducaceae bacterium | reverse complement strand
GAATCTTTGTTAAAGATGCATCTTTCGAATCGCCTAAAGCACCAGAAATATTTCGTACCAAGTGGCAACCCAAGGTCAATCTAGAGCTTAATTCGACCCACAGTTTGATTGCCGAAGATCTCTATGAAGTTGTGTTACAACTCACGATTACGGCGCGAACGGAGGAAGACGAGGTTGTTTATCTCACCGAAGTTCAACAGGCGGGTTTATTTTTGATCAAAGGACTAGAGCCAGAAGCAATGGCGCAAACCCTCGGTGCTTTTTGCCCTAGTGTGCTGTTCCCCTACGCGCGGGAAGCCGTTGATGGGCTCGTGATTAAAGGCAGTTTCCCCCCCTTAATGCTAGCGCCAGTCAATTTCGACGCGATCTACGAGCAAAGTCGCCGCAAACAGCAAGAAGCTACCCACTAGCGCCTGAAAACCCCATCTGGCGCCAGGCTTCGTAGACGAGGATGGCAGCAGAGTTCGATAGGTTTAAGCTTCGACTGCTTTCTTGCATTGGAATCCTGAGTCGCTGAGCCGGTGGCAAAGCCAATAGGACATCTTCTGGTAAGCCGCGGGTTTCAGGTCCAAATAACAACAGATCTTCAGGCTCAAATTGAACATCGGTGTATTGCTGGGTTCCTTTCGTCGTGATTGCGAATACTCGACCCGATATGGCCTGCAGTAGGCTTTCTAAGTTTGGGTAGCGCTTAACAGCCGCCCATTCATGGTAATCGAGGCCTGCTCGTCGAAGGCGTTTGTCATCCAATTCGAACCCCAGAGGCTCCACCAGATGCAGGCTGGCACCGGTATTTGCGCAGAGCCGAATGATGTTGCCAGTGTTGGGAGGAATTTCCGGTTCGAACAAACCCACGTGAATCATTATTTTTCCTGTCGTGACCGGTGTCACCCATCGGTTTAAACCGAACAGTGGTCCACACTTTTTGATGAAGGACAAAGTCTATCACCCATCGAAGACGGGAGGAGGCGTTGGTTAGTGATTACTATTTCACGGCATCTTCCTTGGGGCGCGTGTGATTTGGGCAGTTTTGTCGCCAGTCGGCGGCAGCCATAATAGCTATGGTGATTCTGTATCTCGTGAAATCCATTTTAAGCGTGAATCTACTTGATGGTAGTGCAGAGACCATGCCGCTGTCACAGGATAAAAGCAGGGTCGAATGAGGGGTGTAGGTACTTACTAAGCCGATTGGTTTCGCAGGACGTTGATTCAACACTTACTGCACAGTTTTGAATTTGTGGCTCCTGACTCGCATCGGGAAGCAGGTTGACAGAGATTTGAACAGTCACTGCAACACTGGCGTCGGCATGACTAAAGCGAGACACCATAAGGGCAGCTAACAAAATGGACAGTGACTCATTTCGCTGCGCTTTAGGGTTCTTCTGATTCTAATTCAAGTTCATTGATCTTTCGGGTTAGGGTGTTTCGGCCCCACCCAAGCAGAATAGAGGCATCATTTTTGCGTCCGCCGGTTTGCTTTAAAGCTGCTTCAATCATGATCTTCTCGAAGCTTGGTAGTGCAGAATTCAAAAGGCCCTGATCGCCCGGTTTAATCTGGGCCAGTTTGCGGGAAGCCCAGCTTCTTAAGGACTTTTCCCAGTTTTCGCCGTCTCTGGTTTGGTCTTTGTCATTTAGCAGCTCCGGTGGCAAGTCTTCAACGACTACTTCATTACCTGTTGCCATCACGGTGATCCAGCGACAGAAATTTTCGAGTTGCCTTACGTTTCCCGGCCAGGGCAAATGCGTCACAAACTGCATGGTTTCAGGCTTAAGAACCTTAGCTTCTTCGTTGAGCTCTTCGGCGGCCTGGGCGAGGAAGAAGTTCGTGAGTAACGGAATATCCTCACGGCGTTCCGCCAGCGTGGGAATATGAATGCGGATCACATTCAAGCGGTGGTAAAGGTCTTCTCGAAAGCGACTCTCAGCAACCAGTTGTTCAAGATTTTGATGAGTTGCCGCGATGATTCTGACATTGGCTTTCAACGGCTGATGTCCACCGACTCGATAGTATTCGCCATCAGACAAGACTCTCAGCAAACGGGTTTGGGCCTCGGCCGGCATGTCGCCAATTTCATCCAGAAACAGGGTACCACCCTCGGCTTGTTCAAAACGGCCGATGCGAGAGGCGTTGGCGCCGGTAAATGCTCCCTTTTCGTGTCCGAATAATTCAGATTCGATGAGATCATGAGGAATGGCCGCCATATTGAGCGCGATAAAGGTTTTTTCAACCCTGGGACTGTGTTGGTGTAGGGCCTGGGCGACGAGTTCTTTACCGGTACCGGACTGGCCGTTGATCAGGACTGTGACGTTGGACTTAGATAGTCGACCTATCGCTCGAAAGACTTCCTGCATGGCAGGTGCCTTGCCGATGATACCGGAATCAAGCGTCGCTTCTACACGCGGTGTCGGAGTTTCGTTTTGTTTCTTGTGACTAATGGCGCGGCGCACGACGGCGACTGCCTCATCGACTTCAAAGGGTTTAGGAATGTATTCAAAGGCCCCTCCTTGGATTGAGGTGACGGCGCTATCAAGATCGGAATGGGCAGTCATGATAATGACTGGCAATTCAGGGTGGCCCGCTTTGATGCGTTTCAATAGATCGATACCGTCAATTCCGGGCATACGAATATCTGTGATAATGGCATCCGGTGGACAGTGATCAATATCTGCCAGCAGAGGCTCCCCTGATTCGTAACAGGTGACAGCCATCCCGGCCTGACTGAGGGCTTTTTCTAGGACCCAGCGGATGGACCGCTCATCGTCTACCACCCAAACGTTACTTGCAGAATTCATGTCGATAACTCCAGTGGGAGGAAAATTGAAAAAGTTGTACTGCCCGGCCGACTCTCGAACTCAATGAGACCGTGGTGTTGATGGACAATCGACTGTGCAACCGATAAGCCCAAGCCTGTGCCGTTTGGCCTACCGGTAATCATGGGATAAAAAAGGTGATGTTTAAGCTCGTCTGGGATGCCGGGTCCGTTGTCGACGATGTCGATTTTCGCCACAAGCCGGTGCTGTGTCACGCCGATGGTGAATTGGCGCTCGACCCTGGTGGTGAAACGGAGACAAGACGATTGGGTCGCTTCCAATGATTGCATGGCATTACGAGCAATATTGAGGATTACCTGGACCATGAGTTCAGGGTCAATACTCACCTCGGGAATGCTCGGGTCGTAATCAGTTTTGAACTCAAGATCGGGATCCGCTTCAAGTTCGATTAAGGTCCGAACTCGCTCCAATACCTCGTGGATATTCGTCAGGGATGGCTGTGGTAAAGAATTAGGACCGAGCAGCCTATCCACCAGGGCCGTCAACCGGTCGGTTTCGGAGATGATGATTTCTGTGTAGGCGCGCAGATCTTCGGTAGCCAGTTCACGTTCCAGCAGTTGTGCAGAACCGCGAATACCGCCCAGGGGATTTTTGATTTCGTGGGCTAAACCGCGAATCATTTGCCGAGTAATTTGCTGTTGAGTTGAAATGCTTTCGTCGCGGTCAATCTTCAGATACCGATCCAACGGATAGAGTTCAAGGATTGCGCTTGTCCCCACTTCATTGCGAATAGGGGTAATAAAGTAGTCACAAGTAATGAAGTGACCACTGACGAGCTCAAGCTTAACCTTACGGCCAGTGATGGACTGCCCTGTGATTAACGCATCAAATAGGATGCTTTCTATCTCGCCTGCAGTTTGAAAAACGTCGCCGATATGGTGGTCACGGACCTGATTTCCAGAAACCTCCAGCAGGTTTTCTGCAGCAGCGTTTAGAAATACCAGACGTAGTTGATCGTCCAGCTCCAAAATGCAGATATTGAGATGATTGATAATGTCCTGAGTCATACTCTGCTTACACCGGCGAACAGATCTTTATTTTCGCGTTGTGCACAAAAGATCTGGTTGTAGATAGGTAAGCAAAAACCAAACCACATTCAAAGTGCTGGTAAAACGCGGGCTGTAGCGACTGAGTCTAGAGGATGAGCAAGCTAAACGCACTAAAATAGTGCGTTGGCCGTGAATGGGTCAGGAGTTAGAGCGTTGCAGGATTGAAACCCGAAGAATGGTTGTAGAGACACTATTGCTGGTCTGAAGTACCTCTCCTGATTCGTCCTCGATAATACGAGCTTGAATTTTATGGGTGCCTCGATCGACATTGGGGACTGAGATGGGAGCAGTTGATTTCTGTTCAGCCTTAACAGTCCCGTCTATCATGAGTTGTAGGGTGTGATTGACTTGAATGGGCGGCGCAACCTCGAATCGAACCGTGATGTTTCCGGCGTTATTCCTTACCGCCGTATTGTGTTCTGGGCTGACAATTCTCAGTATTGTGTATGAAAGGCTCGTTTCCAGGTCTTTTTTTGCTTGGGAAGGCTTGAATAGGCCACTCGTTGGTTGAGCTTTGAAGGTCTGGGGAGCATCAATCTTGATTTCTTCGGCTGTTTCGGAAGCCTGATCGCTATAAACGGTATTGCCGTTGTCATCCTTGGACTTGAATACGGTTTTTTCTGCCTGGCAGTCCAAGCTAATGATAGAAGTCAGAGTTAATGCCAGTAAGAGAATTGAGCGTCCCATAGTTGCCTCCTGCTAGTGCTATTGTCGCACAAAAACAAAAACCCCGATCAATGGACCGGGGCTTTGGTTTTTTTGGTCACTGCTCTATCAGTTAGGTAGAGTAATACATTTGAAATTCAACAGGATGAGGTGTCATCGCAAGCTTAGTGACGTCCTGCATCTTGAGATCAATGTAGGCATCGATCTGTGAATTTGTGAATACGTCACCTTCGAGGAGGAAGTTTCGATCAGCATTCAAGTTGTCGAGTGCCATCTCCAATGACGAACAGACCGTTGGCAGATCTTTCATTTCTTCTGCGGGTAGGTCGTACAGGTCTTTGTCGAGAGGACCGACAGGCTCAATCTTGTTCTTAATACCGTCGAGGCCAGCCATCAACATGGAAGAGAACATCAGGTAAGGGTTGGCTGTTGGATCTCCAAATCGAACTTCAACACGAACACCCTTAGGATTAGCGCCCTGTACATAAGGAATACGAATAGAAGCAGAACGGTTACGCGCTGAGTAGACCAACATGAGCGGCGCTTCAAAGCCTGGCACCAAACGCTTATAAGAGTTTGTTGAGGCGTTTGAAAAGGCGTTAATTGCTCGAGCATGCTTGATGATGCCGCCGATGTACCAAAGGGCGTCCTGGGACAGGTTGCCGTAGCCTTCACCTGCAAAGAGATTAGTGCCGTCTTTCCAGATTGATTGGTGCAGGTGCATGCCGTTACCGTTGTCACCCACCAGTGGTTTGGGCATAAAGGTCGCAGTTTTGCCGTAAGCATGAGCGACGTTAAGGACGCAGTACTTATAAATCTGAACTTCGTCAGCCTTTTTGGTCAGTGTACTGAAGCTCACGCCAATCTCACATTGCCCAGCAGTACCGACTTCGTGGTGATGCAGATCCACGTCGAGACCCATTGCTTCCATAGCGCCGCACATAGAATTTCGAATATCAACAAGAGAGTCGACCGGTGGTACAGGGAAATAGCCGCCTTTAACGCCGGGGCGGTGCCCCATGTTGCCGCCTTCAATGGTGCTGTTTGAGCTCCATGCGGCTTCTTCGGAGCCGATCTGGTAGGAGGCGCCACTGATATCCGATTTAAATTTCACGTCATCGAATACGAAGAATTCGGGTTCTGGTCCGAAATAGGCAGTATCACCGATTCCGGTCGATGCTAGATACTTTTCGGCTTGTCGAGCTGTAGAACGTGGGTCACGCTCATAACCCTGCAGCGTGCTGGGTTCAACAATGTCACAGCGCAAATTGACCGTGGTTTCCTCAGTAAACGGGTCAATTACAGCGGTCTCGTCTTCTGGCATCAAAATCATGTCAGATTCGTTGATAGGCTTCCAGCCAGCGATGGAGGAGCCGTCGAACATGGCGCCGGTCTCAAAAAAGTCGGCATCGATCTTCGCGGAGTTGTGCGTAACATGTTGTTCTTTACCAGCGGTATCTGTGAATCTGAGATCCACCCACTTGGCTTCGCTTTCTGTGATCATTTTCAGAGTTTTATCTGACATTAACGGGTCTCCGATAGGTTCGTTTTGGTGCGGTTATAATTGTGTACAGGTAGGGAGGAGCAAAGAATATGCCATCAAACAGTAAAGATAAACCGTTGATTCTAGGTGTCTTCAGAGACTTCCACCTACAGAGTCCGCGCCATAGCAGTGCGCTATTAAGATTAACGCCCCAATATGGTGCGGTAGTCGCTAGGATGGGTGGGCCGCAATGGTAATCACAATCTCTGTGCCATCCTCGGCAATATCGATTATCTCGTGCCCATTGATCCTGCACCAGGTCGGCACATCGCTCCTGACGCCGGGATCTGTGCAGGTGGCGACCAGCTGTTCGCCCTCTCTGAGTTTCTTGATCGCATCCTGAACGCGGATCACGGGCATCGGGCAAAGTAGCCGACGGCAATCTAGCTGTAGTGGCATAGGTCCAGCGTCAGACATACCAGCTTTTCTCAATCTCAGTGGTCAGCAGCGGCTTCACTTTGCGAATATGAGTTTCACCATTAGGCTGACGAATCTCAATGTCGACTGAACTCGTCTCGCGGCCCTGACTGAACCTCGCGACAATTTGCGCAGCGAAGGTCAGGTCATCGTCGTTGGGTACGCCGTCAATAATACAGAGGGCGCCGTTGTGCGAGACAGGGTCCAAACTAATAAATTGGTTTTTATAACCTGAGAGATAGTTGTCCTCTCCACCTTCACGGCTAATGATCATTTTGAAGTGGGGTCTTGGCCGGATGTGTCGTCCGACCTTTAACAACATGATGTCATCCAGATCATAGTCCCGCTCGTTTCGAGCTTTCCAAAGGTCTCCCAGCTTGGAAGAATAGCTTTTGTCGGTGAGAAAGCAGCAACCGCCGGCAGGTTGAGCCCAACTTTCAATGCCAAGTGTGCCAGCCAGTTCGATCTGGGGCTTTCGGTTTCGGCCATGGAAGGAGAACAATTCATCCCGATTGACCCAACCTTCTCTTTCGGGGAGGGTTTCTGGCAAATGTTTGGCGCAAAGTGGCCGCAGTAATCTGTCTTCTGCACCTGATTCGCGAGCGATGAGGGGCATAGTCTCTTTACGTTGGGATTTAGGCCGTTGGCCGATGACTTCGCCAGTGATAATAAAATCAAAGCCGTTTTCTTCCATCCAGGCCCAGGCCTGAGCCTTATTTACCATAAAGATCTTACAGTCGAGGCAAGGATTCATGTGTTGGCCATAGCCATGCTTAGGATTTAGCAGTACATCCTTGTACTCTTCGATCACATCCACGATATGGAGTTTGATACCCAGGGTTTCTGCCACCCAGAGCGCGTTGTTGCGCTTCTCTTTGTCTTTGTCCTGCCGCCGAATGGCATGCGTGTGGCCTTCTACGCAGAATCCTGTGTAAAAATTTATACCTTCTACATGGACACCCTGGTCCATGATGACTCGGGCAGCCAGCATAGAGTCAAGGCCGCCAGAAATCAGTGCAACGGCTCGTCTTTGAGTCATAGTTGGGTCATAGATCAGTGCGGGGTTTGATTGCGGCGCGGATTATAACGTGCCTTGCAGCGAAAGGCAGTCAAATTCTGCTTTAACCCTCGGGCTGGACGGGTATAATGCCGCGCTTCTGATGAGACCCCGTTATGACCCAAAAGCTGCGAAATATCGCCATTATCGCTCACGTCGACCATGGCAAAACCACTCTAATTGACAAGATACTGCAACAGGCGGGCGCTTTGCAGCGTGGCGAAGAACAGGTCGAGCGTTTATTGGACTCCAATGACATTGAAAAAGAGCGAGGTATCACCATTCTCGCCAAGAACACCGCGCTAGATTGGCATGGCTACCACATCAATATCGTTGATACTCCAGGCCACGCTGACTTTGGCGGTGAAGTTGAGCGGATTCTGTCCATGGTGGACTCAGTGTTGCTGATTGTTGACGCCGTCGATGGACCGATGCCTCAGACGCGCTTTGTGACCAGTAAAGCCTTTGCTAATGGTCTGAATCCTATTTTGATGGTGAATAAAATCGACCGTGAAGGCGCTCGGCCGGATTGGGTTGTGGATGAAGTGTTTGAATTGTTCGATCAACTTGGTGCGAACGACAAGCAACTCGATTTCCCCGTTGTTTATGGCTCTGCCATTGAAGGCCGGGCTGGTCTTTCTATGGACGCCATCGAAGATGATATGAGCTGTTTAATGCAGACCATACTCGACCATGTGCCAGCACCAGACGTCGAACCCGAGGCAGCGCTGCAAATGCAAATTAGTGCCCTTGATTACAATAGCTATGTTGGCGTCATTGGTCTTGGCCGTATCGCCCGTGGCACGATATCAAAGGGTGAGCAGGTTGTGATCGTCGACAGCGAGGGCAAAAGTCGTAAAGGCAAGATCCTGCAAGTGATGGGTTATCAAGGCCTTGAACGGATTGAAGTCGATAAAGCTGAAGCCGGTAACATTGTTTGTATTACCGGTATCGAAGGACTGAAGATATCAGACACTATTTGCGATCCAGCCCACCCCGAAGCATTGCCAGCTCTGATTGTTGATGAGCCGACGATTTCCATGACCTTCCAGGTTAATACATCTCCTTTTGCGGGCCAGGATGGCAAGTTTGTCACCACTCGAAATATCAAAGATCGCCTTGAGCGAGAGCTGATTCACAATGTCGCGTTGCGGGTAGAGCAAACCGATCATGCGGATCGCTTTAAAGTTTCTGGACGAGGTGAGTTACACCTCTCTGTTCTGATTGAAAATATGCGCCGAGAAGGGTTTGAGCTGGGTGTTTCACGTCCAGAAGTTATTCTAAAAGAATCAGAAGAAGGCAAGACATTAGAACCTTTTGAGAACGTGCTGCTTGATGTGGAAGATCAACACCAAGGCGGCATCATGGAAGAACTGGGTCGCCGTAAAGCAACCCTAAGTAACTTAATACCTGACGGCAAAGGCCGAGTCCGATTGGAATACCTTGCGCCAAGTCGTGGTCTCATTGGCTTTCGTTCTGAGTTTCTGACCCTGACCTCGGGTACCGGCATCATGACGAGTACCTATTCTCACTATGGTGATATCGTTAGTGCCGACATGGAAGGTCGCGTCAATGGTGTGCTGGTAAGTATGGCGAGCGGTAAGTGCCTGGCCTTCGCGCTATTTAACCTGCAAGCACGAGGTCGACTATTTATCGATCCTAATCAGGAAATTTATGAGGGCCAAGTGGTGGGTCTCCATACCCGTGGTAATGATCTGGTGGTGAACCCTCTGAAAGGAAAGCAGCTGACGAACGTTCGAGCTTCTGGTACTGATGAAAGTATTATTTTGAACGGACGTATCAAGCACAGTCTGGAGCAGGCCATCGAGTTTATTGAGGACGATGAACTGGTTGAGGTGACCCCGAACTACCTTCGCATTAGAAAGAAGCTTTTGACTGAAAATGAACGCAAGCGTGCCGGTCGTAGTCAGATTGCCTAGTTTTAAGAGTTTTAAGAGAGTCTTAAGAGAATTCCAAGATAGCTCCCAGTGGAACCGGTGGTCTTAAGCTACAATGCGTACGATTTGCTAATTTTTGTGCGAATAAAGGAATTACATGTTGCCCCTGTATCCTGAAATTAAACCCTATGCCCGTCACATGGTGGAGGTCGACGATCTGCATCAGATTTATGTCGACGAGAGTGGTTCACCCGACGGCATACCCGTTGTGTTTGTGCATGGCGGACCAGGCTCGGGTTGCGAATACGACAGTCGCTGCTTCTTTAACCCAGCGAAGTATCGAATCATCATGTTTGATCAGCGCGGTTCTGGCCGTTCTAGGCCTCACGCCGAGGTCAAAAACAATAGCACTCCCCATCTGATTGGTGACATGGAGCAGGTGCGTGAATTTCTCAACATTAATCAATGGATGTTGTTTGGTGGTGGCTGGGGATCGACGCTCAGCGTTGCCTATGCCGAAGCTCACCCAGAGCAGGTATTGGCTCTTGTGTTGCGCGGTATTCATTTAGGTCGTCAATCTGACATTGATTGGATATACCAAGAAGGCGCCAGCCGCTTCTATCCGGACCACTGGGAAGACTTTATAGCACCGATTCCTGAAGCTGAGCGCGATAATCTTGTTGCCGCTTACGCCAAACGGATCACCGGCGATAATGAACTCGCACGCATGAGCGCAGTGAAAGCCTGGTCTCGCTGGGAAGCAGACTGTTCCAGCTTGCATCCCAATGCTCGACTCGTAAAACACTTTTCAGATCCCCATCGCGCCATGGCTCGAGCAAGGCTCGGGTTGCAATATTTTAGCAACGGCTGCTTTCTCGAAGAGAACCAATTGCTTGATAACGTTGATGCGATCTCTGAGATCCCGGGCATCATTGTCCATGGTCGATATGACATGTTGTGTCCACTGGTGAATGCCTATGATCTGCATGAGGCCTGGCCGATTTCGCAACTCTTCATCGTGCGAGAAGCTGGCCACTCGGCAACGGAGCCAGCGTTGATCGATGCGCTGATTCGAGCGACCCGGGATATGGCTCTTCGCTTTGAGTCGGAATTTGGCGTTTAGCCAATCGCCACCATCCCCTCATGCAGGCGTTAATCCAGCGAGTTAAAGAAGCCAGTGTTGTGGTGAATGGCGTCACTATCGGCGAAATTGAGGTCGGTATCCTGCTGCTGCTCGGTGTCGAAAAACACGATGAACGAGTCAACCTGACTAAGCTGCTGCACAAATCTGTGAACTATCGGATCTTTCCTGACGACAAGGGCCACATGAATCTTAGTTTGCTGGATATTGGTGGCGAGCTATTGGTTGTGTCTCAGTTCACACTTGCCGCGAATACTCACAAAGGCTTGCGGCCTTCTTTTTCGTCGGCAGCTGCACCGGAATTGGCCGAGTCGCTGTACGAAGAATTTATTTCTGAAGCCAAGGTTCAAGTCAGCAAGGTGGAGACGGGGAAGTTTGGTGCCGATATGGCCGTGCGCCTCTTGAATGATGGGCCAGTAACCTTTTTACTGTCTGCATAAAAATAACAACTAATGTTGCAAGGGGAATCATGAATCGGCTGCTTATTATTGGAATGGCGCTCTTGTTAAATGCTTGCTCGAATGAAAGCAAAGCACCTGTCGCAACTGTCGACATGCAAAAACAATTGCTTGAACAATTAATCATGGCGCAGCCTGGCGATGTGATCGACATTCCAGCTGGCACGCACAAAATCAATCGAAGTTTATCTCTTAAAGTTAACGGTGTGACATTGCGTGGTGCGGGAATGGATAAATCCATTCTTTCCTTTAAGGACCAAACCCAGGGCGCCGAAGGCCTCATCATTACTGGCGATGACATTTTGTTGGAAGGCTTTGCGGTAGAAGATGCCAAAGGTGATGCGATCAAGATTAACGAGTGTCGCAACCTCGTTATTCGAAAGGTTCGAGTAGAGTGGACCAACGGCCCCGATAAGGGTAATGGTGCCTACGGTTTGTACCCCGTTCAATGTGAGAATGTTCTGATTGATGGCAGTGTTGCTATTGGCGCTTCCGACGCGGGGATCTATGTCGGCCAGTCTAACCAGGTCATCGTTAAAAATAGCCGCGCAGAATTTAACGTTGCCGGTATTGAGATTGAAAACACCACTAATGCTGATGTGTTTGACAATGTGGCGACCAATAATACCGGCGGCATTCTGGTGTTCAACATGCCTAACCTGCCTCAGCCGGGCGCCAAAACCCGAGTATTCAACAATCAGATTCTGAATAACAACACTGCTAACTTTGCGCCAGAAGGTACAGCAGTAGCAGGTGTGCCCGCGGGCTCTGGTGTTGTTATTAACTCGAACGATGAAGTTGAGGTGTTTGCGAATATCATTAAGGATAACGCTACCGCCAATATCATTATTTCTAGCTACTTTTCATCCGGTTACTCTGACAGAGCCGTATCTGAATTGTTTGACCCATACCCTGAGGCGATTTTTATTTACGATAATCAATTCTCCGGTGGCGGAGATGCGCCAGGCACTGTTCAGCTGCAAGCCCTACGAGTTGCGAAATACGGTTTGACTGGCAGTTTCCCCGATATCCTTTGGGACGGTTATGTGAATACAGAAAGCCTGGTTGACGGCAAGTTGCCACCGGGAAGAGAGATCTGTGTCAGCAATGGCGAAGTCAAAGTACTGAATGTAGATATGGCGAACGAGTACGCAAGCGTGACCGATGAGTCCGCACAATTTGATTGTGAATTGCCGAAGTTGGCGGCGATCAGTCTTCAGCTTAAATAGTATGCGATATGCTCTACTGTTTCTTCTGGTGCTCACTGGCTGTGCACCTGCGGGTCAAACACCAGCGGTGACAGTGTTTGAACGAGGCAGTTTTCCGGCAACGCTTGATAGCTGGGGTTTGCTGCTGATTCAAGAGGGTGAGTTGATCCCGAACGATCGTGTGCTGCCCTACGATCTTAAAAGTTCGCTGTTTACCGACTATGCCCACAAATTTAGAACGGTTTATGTTCCAGAAGGACTGAAGGGTTCAGCCGATGACATCATTGATTTGCCAGTGGGCTCAATTTTAAGCAAAACCTTCTACTACCCTAGAAATGCTAAAGGTCTGTTGAAATCTCGACTAGAGTCGCTGGATTTTGGTGAACTTGGCTTGAGACTGGATCAGGTTAAGTTGATTGAGACACGCTTGCTGGTTCACCTCGAGGAAGGCTGGGTTGGACTTCCCTATGTATGGAATGAGATGGGCACCAAGGCGACTTTGGAAATCACCGGGGCGCAATTTGACCTCGTGCTGCAAACCGATGGCGAGCAACAACCCTTTCATTATGTTGTGCCGGATTTTAATCAGTGTCAGGGCTGCCACATTGAAAATTTGGGGGAAGGGTCAATGGCACCGGTGGGATTCAAGTCCCGTCATTTAGACAAGCCTTACGAGCATCTCCATAGCGTCGAAAATCAATTGGAAAACTTTGCATCTCTTGGTCTAATTAATGACCCAACAGGTGAAGATTATTCCCATACTGTGGATTGGCGTAACCCATCAAAATCTCTGGAAGATCGGGCGCGAAGCTATTTGGATATCAACTGCGGGCACTGCCACAACCCCACAGGACCGGCAGATACCTCGGGCATGTTTCTCTCAAGTAATACGACGGATACTTTACGCTTAGGTTTTTGTAAGCCGCCAGTCGCAGCAGGCCAGGGTACTGGTGGTAGGCCTGTCGGCATTTCACCTGGACAGCCGGACAATTCTATTTTGGTGTATCGTATGGGCAGTCTAGATCTGGGGGCGATGATGCCGGAGCTTGGCCGAAGCCTTATTCATCAGGAGGGGGTCGAGTTGATCTCTGAGTGGATTTCGGAATTAGAAGGTGATTGTTAGTCCACAGGTACTTTGCGTATGGTCATCGAAAACAATATCCCTACTTCAAACAAAATCAACATCGGAATCGCCAGTAACATTTGCGATATCACGTCCGGTGGCGTGAGTAACATGCCCACCACAAAACAACCAACAATCACGTAGGGCCGCTTTTTCCTTAAGTTTGCAACAGTTGTGGCGCCGGTCCACACCAGTAACACGGTTGCGATGGGAATCTCAAAGGCGATGCCAAAAGCAAAAAACAACTTCAACACAAAATTCAGATATTTGTTGATGTCGGTCATCACCGTGACGCCTTCCGGGGCCGCTCCGATAAAGAAACCGAACATCAGAGGAAATACAACGAAAAAAGCGAAGGCGATACCGCCGTAAAAAAGCAGCACCGATGAGATTAATAGGGGGCCTGCGAGTCGTTTCTCGTTGCCGTATAAACCGGGTGCGATAAAGCTCCAGAGCTGATGGAGAAGAAAAGGGATCGCAATAAAGATAGCGAGTACCAGAGTGAGTTTAAACGGTGTCAGGAAGGGTGATGCAACTTCCGTTGCGATCATGTTGGTGCCTTCTGGTAAAAACTGTCTTAAGGGTTCTGAAACATAGACGTAAATGTCGTTGGCAAAATAGAACAGCGGCGCAAAAATAACGAGAACAACGAGTACGCTATGAAGCAGGCGGGTTCGGAGTTCCAGCAGGTGCTCTACAAGCGGCTGCCCCTCATCAACTGGTGCTTCGTTTTGGCTCATCGTTGTTTGCGCTGTCTTTTGTGCTGTCGGTTGAGGTATCGCTTATGGCGGGCGGAGCTACCGTTTCAGTATTGTTGGGCTGGAGACTGGGCTCGGCACTGTCTATGGATTCGTTAAGCGAATGTCTAAAATCATTAATCGACTGATCTGTTTCTTTTAGAGCACCAGAAATACTTTCTTTGGCTTCCTTGATGTCCTTCATGATGGTTTCGTTGTGAAGTTGACGGCGGATTTCGTCTGCACCAATCTCTTGTTCTAACTCGTTTTTGATATTGGCGAAGGTTCTGCGAATGCGGCCCAACCAAAGCATAATGGTGCGAATGGTTTCTGGCAGCCGCTCAGGGCCGATAACCAGCAATGCTACAATGCTGATGAGAGCTAGTTCCAGAAAGCCAATATCAAACATGGTTGTCTAGGATTCTTCTTTCTTTACGACTGACTCTTTTGCTTCCGGCACTGGCGCAGGTTCGTCTGCTTCTAGTTCTGCCGGTTTTTTGTCTTCGTTGACAGCGGACTTAAAGCCCTTGATCGCGGAGCCAAGATCCGAACCCATATTTTTGAGTTTTGATGTTCCAAAGAGCAGCAGCACGATGACTGCGATAATAATGAGTTCTGTTGGGCCAAATGACATGAGATACCTCCGCTAGTTTCGGTTTGCTTTTTCGGTCAGACCTGATGTTCCGAATCGACGTTCAAGTTCTACCAGGACGTCCTGCTGGTTTATTTCCAAGTGACTCAACATCACCAGGGAGTGAAACCACAGGTCAGCTGTCTCCTTGATGATTTCCTCACGGTTACCATCTTTGGCAGCAATTATGGTTTCAGTTGCCTCTTCACCTAACTTTTCCAGAATCTTGTTAATGCCTCGATCGTGCAATGCAGAGACATACGACGACGCTGGGTCGCCATGACGACGAGTCCGAATGACATCGAAAAGTTCGTTCAGCACGTCAGTCATTCTGGTAGATGTCCTCTGGTGATTTGATGACAGGATCGACGGTTTGCCACTTACCGTCCTGTAATTTCCGATAAAAGCAGGATCTTCGGCCGGTGTGACAGGCAATGCCACCTATCTGTTCCACGAGCAATGTTATCACATCACCATCGCAGTCTAGTCTTAGTTCCTGAACGTGTTGGGTGTGCCCGGACGATTCTCCCTTACGCCACAATTTTGCGCGTGACCGCGACCAGTAGGTCGCGACGCCGGTTTCGGCGGTTTCTGAGAGTGAATCACGATTCATCCAGGCCATCATCAGTACGTCACGATTGGTGGCGTCTAGTGCGATCGCTGGCACCAGTCCGTCGGAATTAAAAGTGATGTCGTCTAGCCAGTCGGCCATACCAGTTCTCCAAAAGCTCAGGGTTTAATGAACATCCAATAGACGCCAAGGCTGCCCAGTACCGAAGCACCGATTAGGGCGTCACTCTGGCTGGCCATGCCGCTCATCGGTAGGAACGTGCCGAACAGGGCAACAATCAGAGCGTAGCCTCCTAGGCGCGAATATCGTCTATTTTTCGACTGCTCTATGAGAGTTCGATTGAGCTCGCCCAACATTCGGGTTTGCTGGCGGTTGTGCTCGCCTAGCTTTTGAATTTCATTGAGCGCGTTGATTGCCAGTTTTGGCACTTCAGGCAATTGCGCGATCAATTGGGGCGCGTTTGCGCTGAACTGTCTCAATAAACCAGCGAAACCCATTCTTTCTCGCATCCAGTCTTCCATATAGGGTGCGGCGGTTTGCCATAAGTCTAATTCTGGATAAATCTGTCTACCCATACCTTCGATGTTCAGCAGTGTTTTTTGCAGTAGAACAAGTTGGGGCTGAACTTCCATATCAAAGCGACGTGCGGTCTGGAACAAACTCAATAGCACTCGACCAAAACTAATTTCGCTAATGGGCTTTTGAAAGATGGGTTCACAGACGGAACGGATCACACTTTCGAACTCTCGAATATCGGTGTCCATGGGAACCCAGCCGCTCTCCACATGGAGGCGTGCTACTTCATAGTAGTCCTGATGAAAGAAAGCCAATAGATTGCGAGCCAGATAAGATTTGTCGTCTTCCGTTAACGAACCAATAATGGCGCAGTCTAGGCCAATGTAAGTGGGGTTTTCGCGATCGGTGGCATCAATAAAGACATTGCCAGGGTGCATATCCGCATGAAAGAAGTTGTCCTCAAAAACCTGAGTAAAAAATATCTCAACTCCTAAATGAGCAAGCTTTTGCATGTTGACGCCACTGGCGCGCAATTCTTCTATCTTGGCGGAGGAGACGCCATAAATGCGCTCGATGACCATGACGTTTTGCCGACAGTAGTCAAAATAGACTTTCGGGACATAAAGCTTGCCGGAATCGAGCCAATTTTCTCTTAGCTTGTTGGTGTTGGCCGCTTCGAGTTGTAGATTGAGTTCATCGAGAATGGTTCGTTCGTAATCCTTCACGATCTCGACGGGATGCAGGCGTTTAGCATCACCCCATACAACTAATAGGATTCGGGCCAGCCGATACATCAGATCGATGTCCTGCCGAATGGTCTTGTCGATCCCCGGGCGGATTATTTTCACGACAATTTCTTCGCCGGTTTTGAGTTTCGCCGTGTGTACCTGGGCTACCGAAGCAGACGCTAGAGGCGTCTCATCGAAGTCGTCAAACAACTCGGTAATGGGTGCCTCGAGACTCGCTTCGATTAGAGTTCTGGCTTCATCGCCGGGGAAGGGTGGCACCTGATCCTGGAGTTTCTGTAGTTCATCGGCCACGTCACCTTCAAATAAATCCCGTCGAGTCGACAGTATCTGGCCGAATTTTACAAACACCGGCCCAAGTTCTTCAAAGGTTAAGCGGATTGCCGCGGCGGGTGAGGATTTGGGTGCAGGTACGAGCTTTAATGGCGCCAAAAGCACTCGGGCCCACAGCGGTAGACGCTGAGGAGGAATTAGTCGATCGAGCCGATACTTAATTGCGACCAGCAGAATTTTGAAAAAGCGCAAACGGCCCATTTTAGTCTCGCTGCTTCCTGCCAACATGAATGGCGGCGATACCGGTCAGCATATTGTGATATCGACACTTCACAAAGCCAGCATCCTCCATCATCAGTTTCAGGGTTTCTTGATCGGGGTGCATCTTGATTGATTCGACCAGGTATTGATAACTGTCGGAGTCCTTGACCAATGATTTGCCAATTCGCGGCCACAATCCAGCAAACCGGTCGAAGCCTGACTTAATGATGGAGTTTTGGGGTGTAGAAAACTCAAGAACTACCAATCGGCCACCCGGTTTTAGTACTCTGAGCATCGATTTCAGAGCGTCTTCTTTGCGAGTCACATTGCGCAGGCCGAAGGCCATGGTGATAGCGTTGACATGATTGTCAGGGAAGGGCAGTTTCTCGGCGTCGCCCTGTACATAACGGATGTTTTGAACGATGCCGCGGTCGAGCATTCGGTCCCGGCCTTCTCGAAGCATGGCGTTGTTGATATCACACAAGATCACCTGACCTTCGCCACCTACCAGTGGCGACAAGCGGGCTGTGAGATCGCCAGTGCCGCCGGCTAGATCTAGAATCGTGTGGCCCTTGCGAGCTGCGGTCAATTCCACGGCAAATTGCTTCATGACACGATGGCTGCCTAGAGACATCACATCGTTCATCAGGTCGTACTTTTCAGCTACTGCACTGAATACGCCAGCGACATGCTTTGCCTTCTCGGCAATGGGCACCTGTTTAAATCCAAAATGGGTGGTCTTTTCGTCGCTCATAACCCTATTCTACGTGGTCGAACCACAGTTGGGACAATTAATTTAACGGCGGAGTGTCGGTTAGGCGCGAGGTTTTCGATGAAAAAAGTGCTGGCGGCAAACCGAGACGTAACGATCATTACCACCGATTTCAACCTGGGCGCCGTGTTCCGCAACGGCTCCGGTTTCGTCGAGCCTTAGTACCATGGTGGCTTTTCTGCCGCAGTGACAGATGGCTTTTAGCTCTTTTAGGTTGTCTGCCCAGGCCAGAAGATACTTGCTGCCCTCAAAAGGCTCGCCCATAAAGTCGGTACGCAAACCGTATGCTAAAACTGGAATATTACATTCATCACAAACCCGGCTTAGTTGCTGGACCTGATCGCGGTTTAGAAATTGAGCTTCATCTACCATGACACAGCCAACCGGGTCTTTTATGTTTTCATCGGACACCATCTCAAGTAGATTGCTTTGATCGTTAAAAGTCGCCGCTACCGCTTCCAGACCTATGCGCGAGGTAATCTTGCCCACCTCGATTCGAGAATCGATTTCTGGTGTTAGCAGGTACGTACGCATACCGCGCTCTTGGTAGTTGTAACTGGACTGCAGGAGTGATGTGGACTTGCCGGCGTTCATGGCAGAATAATAAAAGTACAGCTTGGCCATCTACTGACTGATCGCGATAAATTGTGGCTCTCGGGTTTTACCTGCCTTCTTCAGTTGTGCCAGATATTCGCTCCAGAGGTCTGCCTGGTTGTGACCCAGATCAAATAGATATTCCCAGGTGTAGATGCCGCTGTCGTGGCCGTCGGTAAAGTGAATGCGAAGCGCGTAGTGACCCTGGGGTATCAAGTCTCCAATCTTCACCATCTTTTTGCCGTGTTGCAGGATCGCCTGTTCTTGCGAATGGCCCTGTACCTCTGCAGAGGGAGAATTAATCCGCAGAAACTCCGCCGAAAGGTAATGGGTAGTGCCATCCCCGTAGCTCATTTCGAGAATGCCGGAGACCTGGTGTAGTTTGACGTCTGTTGGAATCATCGGCTGATTCTAGAGGATATAGCGCCGGAGGTCTTCATCTCCGGCGAGGTTTTCGAGTTGTAATTCCACATAGGACTTATCGATGGTTATGGAATCATTCTCGAGACTGTCACCCGCAGCAAAGCTGATCTCTTCAAGGAGTCGCTCCAAAACGGTGTGTAAGCGTCTCGCGCCGATATTTTCAGTCTGCTCATTCACTTGCCAGGCAATCTCGGCGATTCTCTGAATACCGTCTTCAGTAAAGGTGACAGTCAGATCTTCTGTTTGTAGTAGCGCCTGGTACTGCTTAATCAGCGAAGCGTCGGGTTCTGTCAGGATGCGGACAAAATCCGGAATTTCCAAAGCCGATAGCTCGACGCGAATTGGCAGTCGACCTTGCAACTCTGGAACGAGATCTGAAGGCTTGGTGAGGTGGAAGGCACCTGAGGCTATAAACAAAATATGATCAGTTTTGATCCAGCCATATTTGGTTTGGACGTTGCAGCCTTCTATTAGAGGTAGTAGATCTCGTTGCACGCCTTCTCGAGAAATATCGGCGCCACCGCCGTGATCTGCACGCTTGGCGACCTTATCTATCTCATCAATAAAGACAATGCCGGTTTGCTCGACAGCTTCTACGGCTTTTGCTTTTAAGTCATCCTCGTTAATCAGTTTGGCAGCTTCTTCATCGGTGAGGAGTTTAAGGGCATCTTTGACTTTTAGAGTTTTTGGTTTGGATTTGCCGGGTGCCATGGAGGAGAACATGTTTTGCAACTGGCTGGTCATTTCTTCCATGCCAGGGGGAGCCATGATTTCAACACCCATGGAGGCTGCCTGAATATCGATACTAATCTCTTTGTCGTCCAGATCACCTTCTCTTAGTTTTTTGCGGAACACCTGTCGAGTCGCAGAATTATTGCGATCGCCAACTGAATCTTCCGTACGAGCGGGAGGCAGGAGCGCGTCCAGAACTCGCTCTTCGGCGGATTCAATGGCGCGGGGGCGAGCGTCTTTGATTTCTTTATCCCGCAGTAACTTGATAGAAGCTTCGATCAAATCTCGGATGATGGATTCGACATCCCGGCCAACATATCCGACCTCGGTGAACTTGGTGGCTTCAACTTTGACAAAGGGCGCAGCAGCGAGCTTTGCCAGACGCCGCGCAATTTCTGTTTTACCCACTCCGGTGGGACCGATCATCAGAATGTTCTTAGGAGAAATCTCGCCTCGCAAGTCTTCACTCAACTGCAAACGACGCCAGCGATTTCTTAAGGCGACGGCAACAGCGCGCTTGGCATCGCTTTGACCAATGATGTGTTTGTCCAATTCATGGACAATTTCTCGTGGCGTCATATTCGACATGGGGTGCCTCAGGCTAAAATTTAATTTCTTCGATAGTGCGGTTGTGGTTAGTGTAGATACAGATGTCACCGGCGATGGTGAGACTCTTCTCTACAATATCCCACGCGGACATATCTGTGTTTTGGGCCAGGGCTCTGGCTGCTGATTCTGCAAAGGGTCCACCGGAGCCAATGGCGATAATGCCGCCTTCAGGCTCTATCACGTCACCGTTACCGGTGATCACAAGTGAGGTTTCTTTGTCGGCGACAGCGAGCAGGGCTTCTAGTTTTCGTAATGCTCTGTCGGTACGCCAGTCTTTTGCTAGTTCAACCGCTGCCCGGGTTAAATGACCCTGGTGTTTCTCTAGCTGACCTTCGAATCTCTCAAACAGCGTGAAAGCGTCCGCAGTACCGCCGGCAAAACCGGCCAAAACTTGATCTTTGTAGAGACGACGGACTTTGCGGGCATTGCCCTTCATGATGGTGTTGCCCATCGTGACCTGGCCATCGCCGCCAATGACAACAGAATCGCCTCGGCGGACAGATAATATAGTCGTGCCTCTAAACTGGTCCACTGATTCATCCTTACCCGGCTGCTAAAGCAAGAATGTGGGGGCTTAAGCTCCGGATTTCAACCTATCGTTTAACGCGCAGCTGAATCGTCTCGATGTCAGCCGCCGCAAGTGTGGTGCGAGTGCGGTTAAGCAGCAGCTTTGAGTCGAATGGACCGACTAAGACCCGGTGCCACACGCCGCTTGCTTGCTCGACTTCTTTTGTAAACGCCTCAAGCCCCTGAAGAATCAACTCGCCGCGCAGCCGATCAGCATCGTCTTTTGACCTAAATGAACCCGCCTGCAATAAATAGGCAAAGTCCTCTTCTACCCGGACCTTTTTACCGTCGTTGTTGTATTCCTCGACGATGGGGACCTCTGCACTGGGAAAAAGATCATAAAAGTCGTAATCCATCTCGACGATTTCTTTATCAGAGATGATCTGGGAAATTGGCTTGTCCGCGATTGCCGCGACGTCCTCAGGCACAAATTGCCAGAGATAAAACAGAAAGGAGACAAACACACCTACCAGCATCCCACTGGCGAACCATGTGATCTTGGTGCCGCCGGAGGATGTGGGTGATTGAGCCGCGCTGCGTTTAGCAAAATCCTGAGCCATGTGAAGTGCTTAATGAAAATATGGGGCTATTGTAACGGTAAACCTGAGCGGCAAGAAGCTAGCTGGCAACCCCGGCGCCGTAGATCGGACGTGGTTCCTTTATCTGATCAAAAGGGCAGACAGCCGGGCGCTGCAGTTGCTTAATCACATGAGTGTATATCTCTGTGGTTTTCACATCTGTATGACCAAGCAGTTCTTGGATCGTCCGTAGATCATATCCAGATTCCAACAGCCTCGTAGCAAAGCTGTGCCTGAAGGTGTGGCTACTGGCTCGCTAGCTGCAGTTAGATACTTTTTACCTAGCGCATCCGGCATGTATACCTCACCAAAGCCATCCAAAAGGTCCAGTTGATGTAAATCTAAAGCAAACTCAATTTGTTTCTGAAGCCTCTTATGCAACCCGCTGGGCAAGATAGTGACTCTATCTTTGCGGCGCTTACCATTTCTCACTGCGATCGTTTTCATGCCAAAGTCGATATCTTTAACTCTCAACGAAACAGCTTCTCCGATCCGTAAGCCTGATCCGTACATAAGCGATGTGACAGTTGATTAACCCCCCGCATTTCATCGATAACGACCATCGCCTCCGCGTGAGTAAACACAACGGGTACACGAGGTGTTTTTTTTGCTGTAGTTGAAGTTTAGAGTGAGTTCAATCTGTAGGAATTCTCGAAACAGAAAGACTAGTGCATTCAGCGCAAGCTTTTGCGGTTCTTTAAGTTTATGAAAACGAATGAACCTCAGCGCCCAATGCACATAGGTTTTTTCTGTTGCCTAACTGTAACGCCTGGCCCGAATCAAGCTCCGATAACGATCAAAAAACCTGGTTGGGACGTTCGGAAGTTTTGGAGGTATATCATTCACGAGAATATTAACTGTATGTATACACAGTTAATATTATGCTGATCTATTGCCCTGTCAAACCGCTTTTCTACGGACAAGTGACACCTTTCACAACCTCACCGCACTAGGATAGTGGTAAGCAATTGATTTCGTCTAATAAGACAAAAAGCCTCGATCTTCTCCGCAGGAGTTAAGAGGCACCGGCAAACGCGGCACCGTGCCATAGAAGAAGTTGTTAGGCGCCGGACCGACAACAACTTCCTGAATACGATTAGAGACAGGCAATGGATAAGTACACACGGAACATTGGTTTTGCTGCGCTATTCGCGTTTGTCGGTGGAGCAATACTCGCCTCCGGAGCGCATAGTT